>CALMHN010000125.1 GCA_937863745.1 uncultured bacterium
TTTTTTATTATATTTTTAATATTAATTGGATAATCTAGATCATCTATATAATTATTTATTAATTCTTTTAAATCAACATCTTCTATATTATTATTATTTATATTAATATCTATTTCATTTTGTGTTATCGCTAACATATATTCTATTTTCCTATGTGTTTTTGACTTTTCTATCAATTTATCAAAAGGGAATATTAAACTATTAGATTCAGGTATTATTATATCAACAAAATTATTATTAATAATATTATTATAATATTCATCATCCATTGTTAATGCTTCATTGCCATCAATTTTTATGAATTTAGGTGAATAATCATTAACAATACATTCATTATTATCATTATCAAAATCAATAATATATATATATTTATCATTATTAGCATCATTTCTTGTCATTTGAAATATATTTCCTACCATAATAATATTATTATATTTTTGCGACAAATGTATATGTCCTGAATATACATTTTTATATTTTTCTACTAATGGTACATCTATGCCTTCATTAATTTTAATTTTTTGATTATAATTCATATTAATAAATTGAGAATGGCAAAATAGAAAATCAGAATTATCAGATCCAACTATATTATTAAAATTATCATTTTGTTCAATCCACGGCAACATTAACAAATTATATTTATTATTATTTGTTTTTAATATAGTGGGTGTATCAATAATATAAATATTATTAATATATTTTAATACTTTCAATGAATTTACTTCATTTGTGTTTTTATAATATACATCATGATTACCTAATATGATATAAATAGGTATTATATCAACTAATTCATTAAATATATTTAATGCTTCATTTAATATTAAAACATTTATTGATTGCCGTGAATCAAAAACATCACCTAATATAAATAAAACATCACCATCTTTTTTATTTTTAATAATAGTTGGCATCAAAAAATTATTAAAATATTCTTTGTGTATATCCAACCAATCTATAGAATTACTATGAATGCCAAAATGCACATCACCTATAACCCAAGCTCTATTAATATTACTCATTTATTTATATATTTATTTTTAAAATAATGTATTTCTACGTTTAGACCAATATCTTTCATTTGCTTCAATAATCAATAATCTTTTAATATGTATAGGCAATCTTTTAAACATTGATTTATAATCACACCCCATTATACATATTATATGAGATACCTTTTCAAATAATGTATATTCATTACTAATATCACTATTGTTAATAGCATCTAATATAAATAAAAAATTTTGAATATCATCATTATATGGTAATGACTCATATATATTACTTATAAACGAATCTAATCTTTCATAATCAAACTTATAATCATTATAATCAAAATAATTTTCTATATCAAAATTTAAATCAAAAAAATCATCATCGTCAAAATATAAATCGTCATCCATATAATATATTATTCTATTATTATATCACTTAACTCATCTTCTATTATTCTCATATAATCATAATTTACTTTAAATTTCTTTTTTGAATTTTTATATCCTTCATTTCTATTAAGCATTGTTTGTAACATATATTCTTTATTTGTATACATTAATATATCTTGCATTATACCACCCATCCAATCAACAGTATGGCCAAGACCCGATGACTCAGCAATATTAGTTAATGATAATTCACCTTTACCATATCCACTTCTATTAACTTGTGTAGCAGTAATAACTGCCCAATTATTACGAACTCCTATTGCTCTTAAATCTTCAGCTATCTGTTTTATTTTAAAATATGTATTTTCTGAATTTGGATTTCTCCAATTTGATACTATATTAATATAATCAACAATAATAACTTTAAATTTTATGCCTAACTTATCTTCTAATTTAATAACATATCGTTCAATATCTTTCACTGACGCAGATGACGTAGGAAATTCTTTTACCCACAATTTACCCATTATATCCATTGAATTTGCATTTAATAATTCAATCTTTTTTTTCATATAATCAACATCATTTGATATATCATTATATTCTGATATTGGAATATTTAATAAATTAGATCCTAAACGCTTTATAACATATCTATCTTGCATTTCAAATGATATATATACACAGTTATTACCATTTTTAATTGCATTTACTGCAATATTTGACAACCATATGCTCTTACCTATCTTTGTTTCACCAGCAAATACATAAAAATTCTTTAATGACCATCCACCACCTAATACTATATCTAAATATTTATAACCAGTAGGAAACGTATTTGCTTTAATTTGAATATGAGAATTTGTATTAAAAAAATCTAATCCTATATTATCATCTAATGTTATATTTACACCTTTATTAAAAATATCTAAAGCAGTTTCAAAAACATTATGAGCATTTTCTATTGTTATTTGCGTAGTTTTTAAATAAGAGTACAATGCTTCAGCTGACTTATTTAATGTTTTTATCTCTATCCAAGCATGCAATACATTATTTAACCATTCTGCATCATATAAATTTAAATCAATGTCATATAAAATATCTATAAAATCATCCGTTATGCCTTCTATATTATTTATTTTTACAATATTTTTTAATTGCTCAGCAGTAGGCGGATTACTATATCTAATAGTAAATTTTTTTGCTATTTTAAATAATAAAGAATAATTTGGTAAATCAAAAAATTCTGGTTTACAATTATTTAAATAATCTATATTATTTAATACTGCATGATAAATTAATTTCTCTTGTTCAACAGGCAACATAATCAGATAATTTTAATATTTTATTTAT
>CALMHN010000126.1 GCA_937863745.1 uncultured bacterium
CAAATGATTAAAGATATTACTAGAGAAGTTGAAGATGGCGTTAAATATACTGCTAAGGTTGTTAAAGTTGAAGATTTTGGTTGTTTCGTTGAGTTATGGCCTGGATGTCAAGGATTAGTACATGTTAGTCAATTAGCTCATGAGAGAGTTGAAAAACCTTCTGATATTGTTTCAGTTGGTGATGAGATAATCGTTGAATCTATGGGTTATGATAATCATGGTAGATTGAATTTATCAAGAAAAGCTTGCTTACCTAAAATGGTAAAGAAAGAAGAGAAAAAAGAGGAAGTTAAAGAAGAAAAATAATTTCTTCTTTTTTTTGTAATATAAGTGTTAATAAAATAAATTATATAGATTAATTTAATTATTTGTGTTATATTTACTATAAGAAAATAGGAGGAGAAAGATTATGAAAAAGTTAATGATGGCTTTAATGGGATTATTAGTTGTAGTTCCAGTTGGATTCGTCAAAGCTGAAGAGTCTGCTAATTATTATTCATATACTAAAGGTGAAGTTATTAATTTCTATAGTACGAATGATGAGTATGCAAACAAAACTAAGAATACAGGTTTAGTTTCAATTGCTCTAGAAGATAAGGAAGCTGCTAGTGGATATGTTAAAATCTTTGGTTTAGGTTTTAACTATGGTGCTAAGGAAGATTATTGGGATAATGATGGTGTTGATAAAACTGCCACTTCTTATAAGGATACAATCTATTATAAGGAATTCGTTGGTGCTTTAACTAACGATAAGGCTTCAACATATGTTGAATCAACATTCCTTAAAGATACTGATTCTGTTGAATTAATGTCTTTAGCTGATATCATTGATATCTTTGGTGCAACTGATGCTGGCAATGGTACATATACTATTGATGTAGCTAAGACTTTAACTACTGCTCAAGGTAATCAAGTTAAGATTGGTGATTTATTCACTCAAGAATTCTTTGGTACTATAAGTGGTAATGGTTTCTATACTGCTACTATGTATAATGCTACT
Source organism: uncultured bacterium (assembly GCA_937863745.1). Taxonomy (GTDB): domain Bacteria; phylum Bacillota_I; class Bacilli_A; order RF39; family UBA660; genus UBA6985. Next base: position 1,001 of record CALMHN010000126.1, read on the forward strand.
CAAGTTTATGCTGTAGTATTTACTCATGCAACACCTGGAGATAACTCAACTGATATTACTGGTATAACTGTTAAACCTGTAGCTATTCAAGATAGTGCTACTGACTATGCTATGGTTGGTACTATGTATTTTGATATGACTAAGGATTGTTATCCGACAACTGTTAAAAAGAATTGCTATGTATGTAATAATACTTATTCTTGGTTAACAACTGGTACTCAAGATTCATCTTGTACATTAGTAACTGGTGTTACTGATCAAGATACTTGTGTAGCTCCAAAAGCTTGTTATAACTGTGATGGTACTTACAAATGGTATAATGAAGGATCTCAAGATTCTACATGTACTAAAGTAGATAACGTTACTTCTGAATCTAGTTGTGTTGTTTCACCTAAGACTGGTGTATCTACACATATTCTAGAATTTGCTATTATGGCTTCTGTATGTGCAATCATACTTGTAGTTGTAAGACGTAAAGAATTATTCAAGAGTATTTAGTTATAATAAATATTGATAAATACCTAACTCTAAAGAGTTGGGTTTTATTTTGCATTATTGATAATGATATCTATTTTTGCTATAATGAGTTTACCTTATAGGAATAGAGGGTACATATGATATTAAAATATAAAAAAGAGTGCTTAATACTTCTTAGTATATTTGTTGTATGCTTTGGAATATTTGCTTTTATAAAAGTTAATTTTTTTCATAATTATAAAATAGATACACCAATTAGAGAACTTTCTAATAATGCTTCTAAAGCCGATGGTAATACTTTTGCGACTACTTTACCTGTTGCTACTACAGAAGTCTTTGTTACAGCTAGACCTAATATGGACTATGAAATAGAAGACAATGAAGATACTTCAGTGGTTAGTACTGTCGATTCTATTCCGTATTCTATTGCTCCAACTTATCATGATGATGGTTCCATAATTTACGATGGTATGACTTTAACAGAATTAACGGATAAATTGGATAGATATCTTAAGGGCTATTTAACTAATACAGGTTATTTCTTTGCTGATTATACAAAGAAGACTGGATTAAATCCTTATTTAGCTGTTGCTATTGTTTTACTTGAAACGGGTTGCAATTGGACTTGCTCATCTTTAACTACTCAGTGTAATAATATTGGTGGTTTAAAGGGTAGTGGTTCTTGTAATGGTGGCTCTTATAGTAAATATGATACTTTGGGTGAAGGAATCGAAAACTATTTAAGTATTATATATAATAATTATTATTTAAAAGGTTTAACAACACCTGAACAAATGGCTAGTACTTATGCTGCAAGTTCTTCTTGGTCAGAGAAAGTTAATACTTATATTAATCAAATTAAGAATTCATAAAAAAAATACATATCATTTGATATGTATTTTCTTTTATAATATATCTTCATCAAAACCTAAGGTTGTTTTAGCTATATAGATAGGTCTTTTCTTTATTTCTATATAAGTTCTAGAAACATATTCACCAATTATACCTAGGACAAATAATATTAATCCGCCAAGTAATAATAATATACACATAAGGGATGCATATCCGGGGATATCTTTTCCCATGATTAGTGTTTTAATTAGTAAAACGATAAAATAGATAAATGATACTAGAGAAATAGTTCCACCAATTATTGATGATATTCTTAATGGAATAGTGGAGAAGTTTAAGATAGCATCTAATGCATAGGAAAATTGTTTTTTGAATTTAAATTTGGATGTTCCTGATAATCTTTTTTCTGGTGTATATTTTATATAATGTATTTTGAATCCTACCCAAGAGAATATTCCTTTAGTAAATCTATTTGTTTCTTGTAATTTTAAGATAGAATCAACAACTTCTTTTTTTAGTAATCTAAAGTCAGATGCTCCAGCTTCATAGTTTTGCTTTGTCATATTTTTCATGATGGAATAGAAAGTCTTTTTAGCTTGTTTTTGAATAAGTGAATCTTTATCATAGACGTTTACCATAGCAACTTCATCATAGTCTTTATTTTCTTCTAAATATTTATACATATCCATGATATATTTAGGATTTTGTTGCATATCTGCATCTATTATGGATACATATTTAGAATGGTTAGTGCTCATTCCAGCATATATGGCTTGATCTTTACCAAAGTTTCTTGAGAATGATATTACCTTAATATGTTTTTTATCCTTATTATATATAGATGTTAAAATATCTAGGGTAGAATCATTTGATCCATCATCAACAAATGTAAGTGTATATTTAATAGTTGATAGATTATCGGTTAAACTCTTATATAATGTTTGAATATTTCCTTCTTCATTGTAAGTAGGGATGATAACGTTTATTTCCATATAGACACCTCTTAGGTTATTATAGCATAAAAGGATGAAAAAGGTCCCCATAATGGGGATTTTATTTATAGTGTAAAAAGTTCTTGCATTTTGCTACGTGATTGTGTATAATTGTACTTAGTTTAAACGGCGAGGATGTGCGAGGTTACTGACACACTAGGAGGGGTTGTTAAATCTCTAAGGCGTGAGCAGGTTACTTGTTACGGAGTCAGGTTTATACAAGATATAAGCGAAGGGAGGACATGTAAAATGTCAAAAGTAAGATTAAGATTAAAAGCTTATGATCACAGAATTCTAGATACTGCTTGTGCTAGAATAATTGAAACTGTTAAGAGAACAGGAGGAGAAATCTCCGGACCAGTTCCACTTCCAACAGATGTTCAAAAAATTACTGTACTACGTGCAGTACACAAGTATAAGGATGCTCGTGAGCAATTCGAAATGCGTACTCATAAGAGATTAATCGATGTTAAGAATCCTAGTAAAGAAACTATGGATGCATTAACTCGTCTAGATTTACCTAGTGGTGTTGATATTGATATCAAGACTATATAAGAAAAATAATTAATGGAGGAAATGAAAATGAAAGGAATCTTAGGTCGTAAAATCGGCATGACCGAGAAATTTACGAAAGACGGAAAAGTTATTCCTGTTACTGTTGTTGAAGTTGAACCTAATATTGTTAGCCAAATTAAAACAGTTGAAACTGATGGTTACAATGCTGTTCAATTAGGAATAGTAGACAAGAAAGAAAAGCATTCTAACAAAGCTGAAGTTGGACATGCTAAAAAAGCAGGTGTAGCACCTAAGCGCTTCTATAAAGAAATTAAAGTTGATAACACAGCTGAATATACTCTTGGAAGCACTATTGATGCTAGCACATTTACAGTTGGAGAAAGAGTAGACGTTACTGGAACTTCTAAAGGAAAAGGTTTCACAGGTGTTATTGCACGTTGGGGACAATCTAGAGGACCAGAAACTCACGGATCTAACTATCATAGAAGACCAGGTTCAATGGGAACTATGTTACCAAAGAGAGTTCTTAAAGGTAAGAACTTAGCTGGACGTATGGGTGGAGATACAGTTACTATCCAAAATCTAGAAATTATTGAAGTTTCTACTGCTGATAACTATATATTAGTAAGTGGAAATATTCCAGGACCAAAAAATTCATTAGTTTTAATCAAGACTGCTGTTAAAGGTGGAAAGGTTAATCCTAAAGAAATTATCGTTAATGAAGTTGTAGAACCAGTAAAGGAAGAAACTCCAGTTGTTGAAACTGTAACTGAGACTAACGAGAAAGTTGAGGAAACTACAGAAGCTTAATTGCTACTGTAAGAAAGGAGATTTTTAAGATGACAAAGTTAAAAGAATTAAACCTTAAAGGTGAAAACGTTAAAGAAGTAACATTAGACGATAATGTTTGGAAAACTGAAAGTAATGATGTTGTTTTAAAGAAAGCTATTAAATTACAATTAGATTCTTTAAGACAAGGAACACATGATACTAAAGGAAGATCTGAAGTATCTGGTGGAGGCAAAAAGCCTTATAGACAAAAAGGTACTGGTCGTGCAAGACAAGGTACAATTCGTGCTCCTCAATATAGAGGCGGCGGAATCGTATTTGGTCCAACACCAAGAAGTTATTCTTTCAAGATTAATAGAAAAGAAAGAGGACTTGCCTTAAGATCAGCTTTATCATTAAAGTTAGCTGATAAGAAAGTTGTAGTTGTTGATTCATTAGAAATCGCATCTACTAAGACTAAAGATGTACAAGCTTTACTTGATACATTAAAAGTTAGTGGAAAAGTATTATTTGTAAGCTCAAATGATGCTGAAAAATTATTCTTAGCTACTAGAAATATTGGTAATGTTGCTGTAGAAATGGCTGATGAAGTTAATGTATACGATATTACTAATGCAACTTACATCGTTTTAGATGAAGGTTCAGTAAAATATATTGAGGAGGCACTTAACTAATGAAAGATATTATTAATGCTCAAGTTTTAACTGAGAAGACTGCAATGTTAGCTAATGGTAACGTTTATGTATTCAAAGTTGCTGACAATGCAAATAAGACTTCAATTAAACAAGCTGTTGAAAGTGCGTTCAATGTTAAAGTTGCTGATGTTAGAACTCTAAATACTAAGTCTAAAGCTAAAAGAGTTGGCAGATATGCAGGAAAAACAAAAACTTATAAGAAAGCAATCGTTACTTTAAAAGATGGTAACAAGATTGAAATTTAGTAGGAGGTTAATGTATGGGAATTGTTAAATATAGACCTACGACTAATGGTCGTAGAGGAATGTCTACATTAAAGAATGAAGAAGTTACAGTTGGAAATCAACCTACTAAATCTTTATTAGTATCTAAATCTAAAACTGGTGGTCGTAACAATCAAGGTAAACTTACTGTTAGACATATCGGTGGTGGAGCTAAGCAAAAATATAGAATTATTGATTTTAAGAGAGATAAGTTTGGTGTAACTGGTAAGGTTACTACAATTGAATATGATCCAAATCGTAATGCTAATATTGCTTTAATTACTTATAAAGATGGTGAAAAGAGATACATTATTGCTCCTAAAGATTTAAAAGTTGGAATGATTATTGAATCTAATGTAGCATGTGATATCAAAGTTGGTAATGCAATGCAACTTCAAAATATACCAGTTGGTACTTTAATTCATAATGTTGAGTTAAAACCAGGTAAGGGTGCTGAAATTGCTAGAGCTGCTGGCGCTAGTGTTCAAATCCTTGGTAGAGATGATAAATATGTAATCGTTCGTTTACAATCAGGAGAAACAAGAAAGATAGTTGGTACTTGTATGGCTACTATTGGTTCTGTTGGTAACGAAGATTATGAATTAGTAAACATTGGTAAAGCTGGACGTACTCGTCATATGGGTATTAGACCAACTAACCGTGGTTCTGTTATGAACCCTAATGATCACCCACATGGTGGTGGTGAAGGTAAGGCTCCAATCGGACGTAAGTCTCCAATGACTCCATGGGGTAAACCTGCACTTGGTGTTAAGACACGTAAAGCTAAGAAAGCTTCTAGTAAGTTAATTATTAGTAGAAAGAATAAGTAGGTGACTAGAATGGCAAGAAGTTTGAAAAAAGGTCCTTTCATTGATGAAAGTATCATGAAGAAAATTCAAAAATTAAACGCTGAGAATAAAAAAGAAGTTGTTAAAACTTATTCTCGTCGTTCAACTATATTTCCTGATTTCGTTGGACATACTATAGCTATTCATAATGGTAAGGATTTTATTCCTGTATACATTACTGAAGATATGGTAGGACATAAATTAGGCGAGTTCGCTTTAACACGTAAAAATGGCGGACACGGAAGTAATGCAGATAAGAAGTAGGAGGAGAATACATGGAAACTTATGCAATACATAAAAATGCAATGGTAGCTCCTCGTAAAGCTCGTATGACTATGGATTTAATCAGAGGCAAGAAAGCTACTACTGCTGTAGGAATTTTAAATAATACAAATACTAAATCAAGCAGACTTATATTAAAAGTTCTAGAATCTGCTATGGCTAATGCTACAAATAACTTTGGAGCTAAAGTTGAAGATTTAGTTATCTCTGAATGCTATGTTAACCCTGGATTTGTTTTAAAGAGATTTAAACCAGCCAGTAGGTCTAATGTAGATAGAAGAGACAAGAGAACAAGTCATATAACTGTAAAAGTTAGTGACAAAAAGGAGGCTTAAGGATGGGACAAAAAGTAGATCCTAGAGGATTAAGACTTGGAGTAAATCAAGATTGGAAATCAGTTTGGTATGCAGAAAAAGATAATTATGTTTCTAATTTAAATAACGATATTAAAATTCGTGAATTCTTAGAGAAGGAACTTCATGATGCTGCTGTATCAAAGATTGAAATCGACAGAAAGAAAAATAGAGTAGATGTTAAAATATTCACTGCTAAACCTGGTGTTATCATTGGTCATGGTGGAGAAGACATTGAAAAGTTAAGA
>CALMHN010000127.1 GCA_937863745.1 uncultured bacterium
AGATCATTAGCAAAAGGCTGAAGTAATTTTAAATAGTTATTATGTAATAATCTTATAATATCATTCACAATACCATTATTAGTTGGAAAATCAATTGTCTTTTCAATATCATCAAATGTCAATATTTTTTGTTCAAATGCATCCTTTTTGGTCTTATTAACTATTCTGAAACAAACACTATCCCACAAATATTCTTTTATTAAAGCAGGTTTGTTTATTTTATATTTATCAACATAATCTAATATATCTGCAAGTTCTTTGTATGCTGGGATTACCATCATAATCACTATTGGATAAGATGCAAGTGTAAACCAATATTGAAGATATGGTCCTTCAACAGAAAGTGAATGTAAAACAGATCGTTTTAAAGCATCTGGATAATTATCATTAATTAATTTAGTTATCATATTAAAGTGATTTCTATAAATAGTATAAAAATTACTTTTAAAGTCATTGTTATTAAAAAGACGTTCAGCAAACGTATATTGAATCAGTTCAATTAATAATCTTCTTTCATTTAAGACTTTATATGAAGTAAACTTATTACTTACCTTCAATATACAAGTATTTCCTATAGTATCAACTAGTTTCATATAGATAAGAGGAACATCATTTCTTAATATCACTTGATTGATAGTTGCGTTTGGTTTACATGCCTTATATCTAACATCAAATACATCTGCAATATAACTGGTATAATTAGGTATAAATGTACATAACTGTAATGCTTTAATGTTGTATTCTTTAATAACTACTTGACATATTTCATTTAATATCTTTTTATAATAGTTGAGTATATTTGCTATAAGCATATCAGATGATATTGTTTCGCTATATCCTATTTCAGGCGTATCTTTAACAGTTGATTTAAATCTCTTATATATTTGTGTTTCCATAAAAGATATAATCTTGTCAATAGTATCAAATAGACTCACATCTTTTCACCTCTTATTTCACTAAAACACAATGGATCCATTTGCAAAGCATTAACATCAACATTAAACTTATATTTAAAATATGTCATCATATCATTGAAAGTGAAATCCTTTTCAGTTATATATCGTTCCCACTGTTTCTTAGCATCTTGTAATGCTAAGATCTGCTGTGCATAGTAATCAAAATATAACTTGATTATATCTTTGAGAAAAGATTTTTCATTCAACAATAGAGAGTATATCTCTGTGAGTATGTTTACAAAGTATATATACTCAGATAGATTGTCTCTATTTATTGTTAGATCAAATAAATCCTCATCCATTGACATTCGTTCAATTTTTATAAGGTCATATGTATTAATGTATGTATTAAGTGTTTTATCAGCGTTATTGATATATTCCTCAACAATAGGTTCTATATCTTTTTTATAATCAAAAGGAATTATAGTAACTCTAAAATCACATGATATTTTATTATATGATGCTTTAAAGTAAACATTAACTTCATAACTATAAACAGATAAATTAGTATTCTCTATTTTACATTGTCTGCCAGCAAATAAGTTATTTATTTTTTCTACATGTTTATCTATAACTGATTGTATTTGATTTTCGCACTTTTCATATGATGGCCTAATAGTTGCTGCTAAAAGTTTAGTTATTTTATCTCCTATATAGTTTAATGTATTAGTAGATGAAGTTTGTATTCTTTTGTTTCGATCCAGCTTTATGGTAAATACATCAACACAATTATCATAAATAACCTTAATAACCAGAATGCTGTCTATGAAATATATATACTGGCGCCATGATATATCTGATACTGATTTATATTGTCTTAACATAATACTTTCATATGGATCTTCTTGTATAAGAAATATGAAAGCACTCATTGATTGAATATTATCAAACGTATTAGATAATCTTTCACAAATGGTAGACACACTATTTTTATATTTCTTATATGCTACTTTTTTAATATCAGAAACTGAAGAATAAATCGCTTTTTTAAACTCAGTTATATAATCATCATCTTCATTTATCTTCTTTCTTAAATGATTTAATAAATCACGCTCAAACATTTGTACAAACTTATCACGATCATAATTCATAATATTAACCCTCTCTTTCTTGATATCATTTAATTTCTGTAAGGTACAATAGTGAGATTATTATTCAAGTATGATTCAATGTAGTATATATCACACGTTGAATCTTTAAGATAATAATCAAGAACTGTCATTTTAAAGTCATCATCAATGAAGAACAAACGAGTATACCATTCATTAACTATCCAATAAAACTTGATATCAGTTGCTGCAGTATAAATTGTTATCTTGTCAAAAAACATTAAATCGTTTAAATAATATTTGATTTTCTTCTCTGCCAGCTTAGCCATATTAAAGAATAGATTTTCTTTTCTTACATAATCAAATATATTATCTGTTGTAGGATCAAAGATAAAGTCAATATTTTTCTCTATACATGCTTCATTATTTTCTTTTTCGCATAATGCAACAGTACGATATATAATGTTTTGTGTAACATTATCAAGTGTCCTTATCATATCACATCTTTCTCTGAAGCTTAATCTTAATATTGCTTTCATTATCATCTCTCCCTTTGATTATTATTTTTATAATAAAAATAGATGGAGGTGCAAATGCACCTCCATCTTAGAATAACTTATAATGCTTGTTCTAACTAAGCATTTGGATCTATTCCCATTGCAATTAAAATAGCATCTAACATTTGACCAGCACCACTTCTTGACAATGTGTTTGGATCAACATCAGCATATCCTTTAGCATAGATATCTGATAATACTTTTCGTTTCGCATCTGGATTGTCGCCACTAATTGTAAGCAGATCTCTTAATACAGTGTGTGCATCATATGCTAAAATACACCAGGTATCCAACTCACCTAATCTTTGACCACCTGCTCTGGATTTACCTCTTGTTGGTTCTAGAGTTGTCTTAATATATGGACCAACATTTCTAGCATGTCCTTTTAATTCTGATATATGTTCCAACTTTTGAATATACATTATCCCCCATGAAACCTCTTTTTGTGTTATACATGAGGGATCTATTTCAGGTAAACGCATACGTTCTTTTAATTTTACATTAAGGAATTTAGCAGCTTCATTTATTTGATCAACTGAAGGTGAATTAAATGGTGCTGCTATAAATCGTACGCCATCCTTTGCCAGCTTTGTTATTACTTTTTTAAATTCTTCATTTGAAAAACCCTTTAATGATTTAGCTATAGATGCTGAATAGCATTTATCCTCTGTAGCATCAAGCATATTATATAATTTTATCAAGAAGTTCTCTATATCAGATCTAGATCTGTTTAATTTCATCATCTCATTAAGACGTTTAGTAGCATGGTATAATATATTACCCAATGCTAATTCATATATCTGACCAAGATTCATTCTTGATATAACAGATAGTGAATTTATAATAATCTCCATCTTCTCTTTGGAATCTACAGTTTCTGGCATCAAACGATCTGGTACTATATGAGTTATAACTCCTTTAGCACTATGTCTATTGGTAACTTTATCACCAAGAGATGCACTCATTCTTCTCAGTAGTTTTATAATGATCTTGGTATTGGTTAGTTTTTCTCCAGACTCTGTAAACTTACCAGCATTAACCACAATCTTAGTTTTGTCAAAAACAGGATCAAGACCAAGTTGTTTAAGTTTCTTATTAGTAGCACTGTAATATTCGTCTATCTGATCTATAATAGGTTTAACATGTTTCACATCATAAGGATATACTTCTATGTCAATAACAGTTATATCAGAAGGAGCAATTACTGAATACTCATCACTTAATGCTACATCTCCAATTATATTTTTCCTTATTGAAACTATAGTTTCACCTTTAGCAAAAGTCTGACCTATTCTTGGAAAAACATTAATGTTATCATTAACGTTAAGATTAATCTCTATTGTATCATAATGTAAACTAGTAAGCTTTTTAGCAAGACTTTCACTTATAACTATACCATCTTCATAGTTATATCCCAAATAACTCAAAAAGCATGCTTTTGCATTTAAGCCTTGTGCTAAAGTTGGTTTAATAAATTGATTAACTGTTAAAGGTTGAAATTTTCTTACTTTTTGACCTACTTTGACTATAGGTTCATTAGTAATAGCAGCATCCATACCAGAACCAGATTTGAGTGCTTGTGGTCGTATATCAACTACTTGATATTTACCATTTTTCTTTTTAATTGCAATAATATTATTGTCTATATATTCAACAACACCATCATCTTCTGCTTTTTTAACAAAGGTATCAGATAATAATGGTGCTACTCTTGCTTCAATACCTCCACATACCAGAGGTACCTCAGAATGTTCTATTGGTAATGCTTGTCTATTTTGGTTAGCAGCCAATATAACTCTACCCTGATCATCTTTATCCACAAAGGGAACAAATGATGCTGATGGACCAAAAAGATATTTATTATTTTTACTTGGATTCATAGTGATGAATGATGCAAGATTTCTATCATAAAGATGGCCTGAAGTTAATTGTAACCTTGATCCAGGATCTCCTTCTGGAGTATCTACTGGATCTATATTTCCAAAATGATCCAATCTCAAAGCCCTATCTTTTGGTTGCACAGCATCTTTATTTGGCAAACCACCTGGACCTATTATTTTGACTGCAGTATATGCACTTAATTCTTCAAGTGGATTCTGTTGTTCTAGTAATTGCAAAACACCATTTTCTCTAAAGAAATTAATTACAAAGGCTTTATCAGAAGATAATTGTTTTGTTGGATTATATATTCGTTCCTGTCTGTAATTAGCTACAGCAGCATGAACTCCCTTTTCTATAGCAGTTGTAATTATATCCATAGTTCTAAGATACAATTGATTGATTGACAACTTATCTTCTGTTATATGAGATAATGCTTTTTCTGCACAATATACACATATATCAAATAACTTAGTTGGTAATTTATGTGCTATTAATACTTCCTTTGTTTGAACATCAACTATATATTTTTGAATTTGAGAAAAGATATATTCAGATTTAGCTTCTTTAGTAAATGCCTTTAATGCTTCAATGGCTTCCTGTTTAGTATTAATATTCTTAGGCTGATATGCTTTAAACATCATAACTAACCCATTCAATATACATGTTTTCATATCATCGTTTTCAACTTTGATTACCAGATACTTACCATCTGCCAATGGTAATTTTATAGTATCAGCCTGTCTGATCTTTTTATCAGTTATCATGTATTGTAATTTGAAATATTGAAGTACACCTTCTACACTTACCAAATAAGATAATAATAAAGCCAAAGGTATCTTATAACCACCAATAAAACATTTAATATCTTCTCTTCTATTAAACACACCATGATGAAATTGAATGCTTGAATAATTGCTCCTAAATTGACATATACCAGGTTTAACTATAAAAATTGGTACTGTAGACATAATAGTTGGAAAATACCATTTCAATCCACCAGATACAATATATCTTTCTTCAGTCAATTTAGGAATCAGAAATCTCAAAGTAGCTGTTTCACCATTATCATTTGTACATTGTATGTTTACATACTCCATTATGGTTTTATTAATTTCAGTATCTGGTGATTTTACATCAGTAAAATATATTTTCTTAATAGTATAACCAATCTCAGCCAATGGGGGTTTGGCTGCTTCTCTTATATCTTTAATTAATTTAGCTCTATAATCCATACGCCTTATAATAGGATGTGCAAAATTATCCCCAACAGCATACTTTTCTATTTCACCTTTATGAATATCATCAACAGGTACAGGTGTAGTTAATTTTAAATCTTCTGCAACTTCTTCTTGTTTGTGTACATCTTTAGCTACTTCAGGAATAAGTAATGATATTTTAGGATCTTCATTTGGAGTCAATGCTGCTTGAACTATATTTGTTTGAGCAAAAACATCATTCTTCATATATGCTTTTTTTGCTACCTGTGTTACAATATCATCTGATTTTATAAATGATGCTACTCTATTCTTTAAAACCCTGTAACTGAGATTCAAACTACCTAATGTCTTAAGTGTATTCTTAACCATTTCATCAGCCATTTTATCAATCTCAGCTGCAGATACAGATATATCAACATCTTCTTCAGGTTCAGCTTTCTCTGGTGCTGCTTTAGGTTGTTTTGTAACTTTTACTTTACTAGGTTGTACTGGACTAGGTTTTGCTGGTTGTGTTTTAGATATATCTTTAGCTGGTTGTTTTTCTGGTTCTAATTTAGGCTCTACTGTAATTGGTTCCTCAAGAGCTTCTGGTTCTTCTTCTCCTATTTCCTCATCTGTAACTAATTCAGTTTTAAATTTGATTGCTTGTTTGATATATCTCATAAATACATTGTATTTATTTTTTTCAGCTAAAGATCTGTCATATATCAATCTAACATATTGTTCAGGATTCATAACTACCATAAATATCTTTTCAAATTCTAAATTGTATTCTCCCCTCATAAGACGACGAGAGAACAAATAGGCATACAGTTCACGTTCTCTCAATTTAGAAGGTAGGATAGATGGATCAATAATGTACAATAATATATTATGTGGATTGACATCTTTCAATTCATCTATGCATGATTTTAAAAAATTAGATCCTACATCTACAAACCTAATATAACTTAGTTTAGTATGAAGATAATTAATATATGGTGTTATGTCATAGTAAATACTTTTATTCTTTAATAAATTAGGATTAAAGTTTACAGTAACTTTATTTCCATAATCTGATTTAATTTTTTTGATATCTGATTTAAGTAAACGATTGTACACTCTTTTTACTTTAGGTGTATATGCATATAAAAGACGCCGCATCAAGGGTAATGTTTGTGCATAAGTAGATCCAATCTCTCCCTGTTCTACTAAAATAAATGTATTATACCCTTTTATTGGAATATATATCTTTGTATCCCTAGAAGTATATAATTTAAACTTATCAACATGTCTTACCTCATCTAAAATAGATTTACCTTCTATCATTTTCTGCAATAAATAATCTTCTTCTAAATGTTCATAATAACCTCCATCTAATAAAGACCAATCATCTAATAATTCTGTCATGTATTCCACCTCTTATAATGACATTAAATTATCTAAATCTGATTCTATATGTGTATCATCACCATATAATATACTGTAATGTAATGCGTTGGAAACATTTTCAAATTGTGCTCCACGTTTCCAGTTCTCAAGTAATGCTACTTGTTTTAAGCTTACTCTTAATGGTTCTCTTTTCATCCCAGATAGTCTCCATAGTAACGCTGGATTAGATGGATCTCTTTGTAATTGAGAACATAATACTTCTATTGGCCACATCTCTGATATTGCACCAGCAGAATTATATATATTAAAAACAGCTAAAACTAAATCTTCATTTCTTAGTTTTTTATTGTTTAACGTCTTTTCCAATCTTGCTGATGCACCTGTAAATGATGTGGTAGCATTCTTAACAGATCCTATAATCATATCTTTATCAAAATAAACAGTATATCTCTCTGTCTCCTCATCATATGACAAGGCATCATTAGCAGGAAGAATAATTGTAAACAAATAATCTAAATTGAGATCAATAGTTATATCTCTACTTTTAATTGTAAATGTACTGACAAGATATTCGTTAGCATCATTACCAAATATAGAATCATTATCAAATTCAATCTGAAGATCTGTCAATGCTATAATATCAGTACCATCTTGTTTGACAAGTTTAACTAAGTCTGCATCTTCATCTACAAATCTCTTTATTTCTGCTAATCCACCCTTATGCATAGTAGAAAGTGTTAATTGTGTTCCACGTTCTCCAAGTGTTTGTGCAGCCAATATCCCAACGTTAGTTGCTCCAGATAATTCTCTTATGGCTCTTTCTCCTATACATCTTCTACATAGTTTTAATGATGTACAATAAAGTGGACTATATACTTCTATCTGTTTATCCATAATAGATTTATAATTAGTTATCTCTTGACCATTGGAGAGATATCTTCCAACAAATGCTTTGGCTAAATCTTCATTATCTATAGTAATAGTAAGAAAACGTTTGGTACCACATGATTTTAATTCAGGATCAAATTTAACTGCTGAAAGAGCATATATATACTGGCGTTGTAAATATCCAGATATACTTGTATTTTGACTTCTATCTATAATACCTTTTCTTGCTCCAACTGCACCTAAGAAGTATTCATCTGGAGTCATACCATCATTTACTGCATTCTTAACTGGTGTTTCTATTATCTTGCCTTCAGGATCTTCTACATATCCCTTAGCTACAGTCATATTTTGTAATTGAGACTTATTACCTCTGGCTCCAGAATCTATCATATCTGCTATGATAGATTCTGCTTCTTGCATACGCTTCAATAATTCATCAGTTATCTTTTCTAACTCTTCAGCAGCATTTGGTTTGGTAAAAGCTTCTTCTTTTTTAGCTCTCAAATCGTCAGGTAATTTGAAATCCATTGGAGTCATATGACCACCTACTATAGTTGGTATAATAATACTAATTTTGGTTAGTTGATCTATGATATCCATGGTTTGTTTATCGCCATTTTGTTTATACACACTCTGTAATATATTATTTAGATTCTTTTTAGTTATGACATCATCAATATCCATTTTTAATATATTAGATAAAATAGCTCTACCAACGCTTGTTACCTTATTATTAATCTTGACAGGGGTTTGTGTATTACTAGAAGAAATAAGTATCTTTTTCAATGCATTTAAGTCATCAGATGTAGTTATTGGTTTATCATCATTAGGTGGTTGCGAAAGATAATATATACCAAATACAAGATCATTTTGTAATATCAAATTCATTTCACCATTTGGAGCAATCAATGATTCACCAACCATCATTTTATTTTTTGCTTCCTTTTGAGCAGCTTCAGTAATTGGTAAATAGATGGCCATCTGGTCTCCATCAAAGTCAGCTCCAAATCCTTTGGTTACAGTTGGATGAATATGAATGGAACTATCATCAACTATAACAGGTTTAAATGCTCTAACATTAAGCTTATGTAATGCAGGATCTCTTTTAGCTAATACTACTTTTTCTTCTGCTATTTGCTCAACTATATTTCTAATTATTTTATTAACTTCTGGATCTATATTTTTACCATCTGCTATATCCTGTAATAATTTGTTTATGCTCATTATAGTTGGTTCTATGTTTTTCTCTTGAAAATGTTTATTATAAGTATGCAGTGCATGATGTATTATAAATGGTTTAAATAATGTCACTGCCATTGTATAAGGTACACCAATTT
Source organism: uncultured bacterium (assembly GCA_937863745.1). Classification (GTDB taxonomy): domain Bacteria; phylum Bacillota_I; class Bacilli_A; order RF39; family UBA660; genus UBA6985. The sequence continues at coordinate 9,257 of CALMHN010000127.1, forward strand.
CATTTGGTTTAATATGTGGATCTCCAACTATAACAGCTCTACCTGAGAAGTCCAATGTTTTGCCTAATAAGGATTGCCTTATAAGACCACCTTTACCTTTAATTCTACTTCTCAGTTCTTTAAATAGATTATACATTTTAACTTGCATATCATTTAAAGTGCGTTTGTAAATGCTACCAGTTTCACTAGGAATGGTTAAAATTAGTTTAGAAGTACTTATTATATCAACATACCTATCTGTAATAGGAGGTGTCTGTATTCGTTGATTTTTAATTATAACTGGTCTATATGCGGGTGGTAGGACTATGAATTTATCTACAAATGCAAGTGTCTTATGACGCAGTATATAAGATAACAATCTTTTAGCTGACTCTGTAAGTGTTTTTATAGTATAAAGAGCTTTTACTGCAGTGTCTGTATCTTGAGCAAAATAATCAATACCCCAATTTCCTGAGTTATTATTTAATACTTCTTTGGTATTAGGATGTATTGATATTGAACCTTCAAACAATTTAATTAGAGCAGAACAACGTCTCGTTGCAATTTCATATAATATAGGATGCAATATAACACAATGTAGATTTATATAAGCATATGTATTACGCCATAATCTTGATCCTGGTTGTCCAAATATCTTTGTACTATATAATCCATCATCTGCAAATTTATTAGAAATTAACAGCTGTGGAGATGTAACCTCCTTTAATCCATTCTCTTCTATAAATTTGTTTATATTAAGAAGCATTTGACATCTCCTCTTTAATAGTCATACTATCTTGCATATTTT
>CALMHN010000128.1 GCA_937863745.1 uncultured bacterium
AGGCATTCGGAAAAGTATTCACGCTAGATGGAGTAACGATGACCAGGGATTCAGACAGCTATATTTCGATACTACCCATTCACGATTATTCTTAAAGAACGTGAAGGGGGAAACTCACAACCTATGCAGGTTAAAATCGATCTTGGAAGTAAATATACTGGGATTGCCTTAGTGGCAAATTTTAAGCGTGGCAAAAAAGTTGTTTGGAGTGCTGAAATTCATCACAGAGGACATGTAATTAAGAAGAATTTAGATACCCGCAGAGCTGTAAGACGTTCACGAAGAAACAGAAAGACAAGATACAGACAACCGAGATTCTTGAATAGGAAGAGAAAGGAGGGTTGGTTGCCACCTAGTCTCATAAGTCGTGCAGAAAACATTCTTACATGGGTTAAACGTATTCGACGTTTTTCTCCAGTTACGAGTATTTCAATGGAGTTAGTCCGTTTTGATACTCAAAAACTTGAGAACCCAGAGATTAAAGGTGTAGAGTATCAAAGAGGGACATTGTATGGATACGAAGTAAAAGAGTATCTACTTGAAAAATGGGGTAGGAAATGTGCTTATTGTGGTAAAGAGAATGTGCCGTTAGAAATAGAACATATCGTACCCAAATCTAAAGGTGGAAGTGACAGAATAAGTAACCTAACATTAGCCTGTCATGAATGCAATCAGAAGAAAAATAATCAATCTATCGATGAGTTCTTAGCTAACAATCCTAAGAAATTGAAACAAATCAAGGCAAGAGCAAAGAGTCCACTAAAAGATGTAGCAGCAGTCAACGCAACGCGTTGGTATCTGTTTAACCAACTAAAGAAAGAAGGGTTACCTATCGAAGTAGGAACTGGTGGACAGACAAAATACAATCGTGAAACACAAGGGTATCCAAAGAAACATTGGATAGATGCATCTTGTGTAGGAGAAAGCGGTTATAACGTTCAACTCGAACCAGATATGCAAGTCTTAGAAATTACAGCAAACGGTCATGGAATGCGTAGAATGTGTTTTGTAGATAAATATGGGTTTCCAAAGAGTTATCGTCCAAAAGAACGAACATATATGGGATACAAAACAGGCGACATAGTCTTAGCAAACGTACCAAAAGGGAAAAATAAAGGTATCCATATTGGACGAATTGCAATACGACATAGACCAAGCTTTTTATTAAATGGTGTTGGTGATGTACATCCAAAATATCTTACATTACTACAAAAGAATGACGGTTATGGATATCAAATATCTTAAAAGGAGGAGAGATTCTGCATTCCTCTCACCATTAAAATGGTGAGTCCCCTGCAGATTTTTTCATGGGAATCTTGAATAGATTCCCATATATTTATCTCATTTTATGATAAAATTATATAAAAGGTGGTGTATACAATGATTAATATGGATACAGTATTTATTTTAGGTAAACAAGGTTGTGATGCGTGTATTAAAGCAAAAGAATATTTTCAGTCACGTAACGTACCGTATGTATATACAGAATTTGCTAAACTAGATGCAGATAGTAAACGTGATATAATTAGAATGTTGAAAGATATAACAGAAGAAAGTATAGGATATCCACTTATATACATTAACGGGTACTGGTTCTTTGGGTTTAATCCATTAACATTTGACCAAATAATTAATGTACAGGAGGAAGTGTTATGATTGAGAAATCGTATGAAGAGATATGGCAACAGTATTTGTCTAGTATACATAAAGATAATTTAGAGTTTAAAACACATCTACTGAGTTTAATAGATGAAGTAGAAGATAGTGTATCAAACCTTAATTTAGATGAACGTATAGTACCACAAGCTGTATCTATTATAGAACAACGATATATAATGACATATTCTGATAAAGAAAAAGATGATGGATGGTTAGATATATCTAAACGTGTAGCTAGAACACTTGCATCTGTACTTACACTATATTTTTCTGATACACATATAGATTTAATACGTAGATTTGAAGATACTGTATACACACTTTTAAAGTATAGACTGTTTATACTCAATTCACCAGCATTATTCTCGTTAGGTAAAGGTACACCTAAATCGTTGTATAAAAATGAAATAAGTTATACCCAGTATAAACAGATATACGATATGTTAGATAGAAAGAACTTTACATCATCAGCATGTTTTATACTTGATATAGATGATTCTATAGAAGGGATATTTAAAACTATGTCAGATGCAGGTATAATATCTAAATCAGGTGGTGGTATCGGGTTCAATATAGGTGAGTTACGACCTAGATATTCATATATCAACAGTAGTGATAGCGATAGTTCAGGGTCAATAGAGTTTTTAAAGATGTTCGATGCTATGGGTAAAGTAATTAAACAAGGTAATAAACGTAGGTTCGCTGGTATGGCAGTATTACTTGATAGTTACGATAAGTTTTGGGAAAACGAAGTTACATTGCATGGCGATATATTAGAGTTTATAAACGCTAAGAAAGATAATAAAGGTGACAATAAACTTAGTATGTTTAACTTGTCTATAGGCATTAACAACTCTAAAAGTTTATACGATAAATATGTAAACAATGAAAACATTAAATTAACATATAAGAACAAACCTATATCAGAAATAGCTGATCCTAAAATTGATAGGAACAAGTATAAAACTGAGATAAACGCACAAGAGTTTATGGATTTAATATCTAATAACGCATGGTCAACAGGCGATCCAGCGTTTATATTTTTTGATAAAGTCAATAACTATAACCCATTTAGAGATACTATTCCTATGAAATCTACTAACCCATGTTTTAGTTATAACTCAAAACTATTAACTGATAATGGGTATATAGAAATAGGTAAGTTAGCTGGGAAACAAATTAAAGTATGGGAACCGTTTGAACATAAATACAAAAAAGCTGTTGTATACGAATCTGGTAATAAACAAACTATAACGTTAGTATTAGAAAACGGTGATACACTTACTGTAACACCTGACCATATTTTATTTGAAGTATTAGAACATGATAGTGGTAGTACATATTATCGTGCTATTGAAGCTAAAGATACACTTAATAAACGGTTATTACTTAACTCTGTTAGTGCGTATACAAATAAACAAAAATTGTTAATTAGACCATCTGATAGGAAAGAGTATATATCGACTACTGTTATACGTATAATAGAGAATGGTATTGAACCTGTATACGATTTTACAGTTGATTCAGATAATCATGTAGGTGTAGTTAACGGTGTTATATGTCATAACTGTGGTGAACGTCCTGGTATATCTAGTGTAAAATATGGTATATACGATACATGTGATTTAGGACATTTAGATGTATCGAAATTTGTACAAGGTACATCTTTCTTACTAGACGAGTTTATAACATTATCTAGATTCTCATATTATATGTTAGATATGTTACATGATTTAATGATGTATCCTGTACCAGAAGTTAAAAAAGGTGTATTAGGATTACGATCAGTAGGGTTAGGGTTCTACGGACTAGCAGGTACACTGATTAAACTAGGTATACCGTATGACAGTATACAAGCACAGTCGTTTGGATATTTAATTATGAAATCGTTAGAAGTGAGTTCGTTATACGAATCGTATTTAGCTGGTAGATACATATCGCCTATGATGTTTGCTACAGACGTATCTGATACGTCTATTTACCCATCAGAATTATGGTATCGTAAAGGTGTATATGAATCATATATAAATATAGACCAAACTAAACTAGACAAGTTATATGATATAACACTCAATTTTCTAGAACGTGACAAACAGTTAGGTGTATTAACTAGACGTAACATTAATACAACAACAGTAGCACCTACTGGTACTACATCGTTAATAGGACAAACACCTGATACAGGTGATATGGGGTCTGGTATAGAACCTATATACAGTTTTGCGTATACCAGACAAGTTATTACTAAAGATAACGTAAAAGAGTATAAACAGTTTGTATCTCCGTTATTAGACAATTTAGACGATACTATAAAACAGTATGTACTAAACAATAACGGTAGTTTTAAAGGTATATCGAAAATCAACACTGAATACAGTGTATACGAAGATATATACAAAACAGCTGCTGATATAGATTATATGTCACATTTAAAGATGCAAGAATCTGTACAATGGTGTTGTTCATCATCTATATCAAAAACTATAAATATGAGTAAAGAAGTTACACCAGACGATGTTAAGAATGTGTTTATATACGCTATGAAATCTCCTGTAATAAAAGGCGTAACTATATACAGAGACGGTAGTTTAGATACACAGGTATTAACTACTACACAACCTAAAAAGATAGTATTAAAGCTTAACGATAAACTTAGTGTTAATATCGATCATAAAGGTAGAATTAATCCTATTGATAGAGAAGAAACGTATCGTTCGTTAACAACAAAGTTTAAAACTGATAAAGGTAACAACTATTTAACGTTGTCTATAGACAAACACGGTAATCCTGTAGAGATATTTTTAGAAAACTCAGGTGAAAAAGCTGAAATTATAGGTAGACTATCATCGTATATACTAAGATCAGGTGGAAGTATAGATATGGTAATTAACCAACTTAAGAAGATTAAACATTCATATTCTAATACAGTAGCTGCACAGTTAGAGAAACTAGTTAAAGAAGCTGCTGTTTTAATGTCTAACAACACTAATTTAAACAAGTATGATACACATAAGTTTAGATATTATGAAACTAACGGTATATTAGAATGGGATTCACGTGGGTTTTATATAGAATCTGCTACAGGTAATACTGTATGTCCGTCGTGTGGTAGTGTAAACACTATTGTTATACAAGAAGGATGTCAAATATGTTCCGTATGTTCTAATTCTAAATGTAGTTAAAGGAGGATTTTATGACTGAACAGAGTATGTTAGGTGTTATAGAAAAGTTTTCTAATCAAGCAGAAGAAGTTATTGCTAACAGTGAACTTAAAGATATGTATTTAGTTATTGATAAACAATATGATTTAATGGTAAACATAATCAGTAAACGTAATTTATATGAGTTTGGTATTGATAATCTTATTCGTAACACTATTATAAGTATAGTAGACGAAGTTAACGAGTATCAGTCTATGTATTTAAAACAAAGTTATAGAGTGTATAAAGATATAGAAGAAACATTTGAATTAATTGATGCATTACACTTTGTTATACAGTTACAGTTCTTTATATACATAAAACATAAAGGGTACAGTTTACACGATCTAACAAATAAAGATGTTAAAGATGATATAATATATGAAACAAGACGATTGTTTGATGATCCTTTAATAAGTCAGTATATAGTTAATAGTAATATATATGAAGCTTTAATGTTACAGTTATCAGAAGTGTTAGAGTATATACCATGGAAACACTGGAAAACGTATACACAGTTTGATTACGATACCTGTTCAAAACAAGTTAGTATGTTATACGATTTACTTATACAGAGTTTATTAGTGTATATAAACTATCAAGATGTAATAAAGTATTATGTTATAAAGAATATCGAGAATTTCGATAGACAAGTTAGGGGGTATTAACTTTGGATGAATTTAATGACGATATGTTAAATGAGATATACAATGAGTTGTTTGGTAACAAAACTAGTAACAACGATAAAGTTAATGTGTTTATAAGCTATTTATTTGGTGATAAACGTCAAGATTTAGAAATAACTATGCTTAATAAGAAAATACAAGAATTAGAATCTGAGAAAAGTAATTTAATTAAACTGTACAACGGGTTAGTTAAGGACTACAATAAATTAGGAGAAAAGATGAACGTAGTAATATTGTTACTTGTATTATTACTTGACTATATCGAGAGTGATTGATATGTTAGAGTTAGTGTATGGCAAAAAGTTTAATATATCTAGATGTACAGACCAGTACAGTATAGATACATCACAGAAATACATGTTTTATAAAGGGTACATATCATCTATATCGAACCAAAATACACGTACTGTACTAACTATATCTAACAACACAGATTATATAGAAGTATCGTTATTTGAAGAACTAGATTTAAATAAACATGATTATGTGTTTATAGCTGTAACGCCAAAACAATTTAACGATAGGGTTTATTTGAACCCTGTCGGTATTTATAAAGTCGATATAAAAGGTATGTACGACTGGCAGTTTCAACGTGTAGAATTACAAATACGGTCACAGTACAGTCAGATGGCAGGTATATCTTCAGTTGAAGAGATATACGATTATGCGTATATGTACAATTTTAGTAATATAGTAATTACTGATTTATACAATGTACATGCTATACCAAAAGTGTATAAAGAAGCTAAACGTAACAAGTTTAAACCTGTATATGCAGCTACACTCAATGTATATCCAGACAAATCAGGTATAATTATAAACCCTGTACAAGGATATTTAAAAGATTTCGTATATACAGTATATGATATAGAAACTACAAGTTTAATGTATACAGGTAATATAATAGAAATAGGTGCTGTTAAGTATAAGAACGGTATAGAAATAGACAAGTTTCATGAACTTATATACAGTGATATATCTGAGACTACTACTGATATTACTGGTATAACACAATCCGATCTTATAGGTAAACGGTCTGAACATGATGTGTTAATAGATTTCTATAAGTTTATACAAGGTACAGTGTTAGTAGGACATAACATAAACTTCGACTATAACTTCTTAAACGCTAAACTTAAATGTATAGGGTTAGAGTTAAACAATATGTGTATCGACACACTTAAACTATCAAGACTACTTATAAAATCTAATTCATATACATTAGATAAACTAGCTAAAAAACTTAAATTATCAGAGTTTGATCATCATAGAGCGTATGAAGATGCTAAAACCACCTGTGAACTGTTTAAAAAACTGTTAGTATTACTCAACAATAAAGGTATACATACAGTTCAATCGTTGATAGATATAGATATCAATACACCACAAACTGCACGTGGATACAATATAAACGTGTATGTAAAGAACCGTGTTGGACTTAAAAACCTGTATAAACTTATAAGTATATCGCATCTAGACTATTGCTATCGTATACCTAAACTACCATATTCAGTATTAAACCAGTATAAAGACGGTCTAATAATTACAAACAATTTTGGTAGTTACTGTGATATATTAGACGATGTTATGTTAGACAAACAACCTGATTTAGATAAATACGATTATATACTAATAGGTCCATCAGATACACTAGACTTACCATTAACAGACGATGAAAAGAGTATATTAGTTAAAAAAATGTACGATACTGTAAAAGACAAAAAACCTGTTATATATGTAAGTAACGCATATTATATAGCAGAATACCAAAAAGTAGCATATCAAGCGTTATCTGAATTCAATAAAATTACACATACAACTAACAACCATTTACTATTACAAGATGAACTGTTAGATAAAGTTACTGAACTTACAACTAACGATACTGAACTTGTACATATACTACATACAAACACATTTGAGTTTATGATGCAAATAGAAGATATAGTACCGTTAGATGGTAACCTTAAATATCCTGTTATATTAGATAGCGATAAACAGTTAAAAGAGTTAACGTATAACGGATTACATTCTATATACGGTGACATTAAAGATGAGTATATACTTAACCGTATAGAAGAAGAATTATCTATGATAATTAAACATGGATATTCAGTATTATACTTAATATCCAAAATGGTTATAGACGATTCAGAACAACATGGGTATCATGTAGGGTCACGTGGGTCAGTAGGGTCATCGTTAGTAGCATATCTATGTGGTATATCAGAAGTTAATCCATTACCAGCACATTATTATTGTAAAGACTGTGGATATATAGAATACAGTGACTGTAAAGATGGATACGATTTACCAGAAAAACAGTGTAGTTGTGGTAAATTAATGTTACGTGATGGACATGATATACCGTTTCAAACATTTTTAGGGTTTAATGGAGAAAAATGTCCCGATATTGACGTTAACATAAGCGGCGAATATCAAGACAAGTCTCATAAATTTGTTGTAGATACATTTGGTAAAGATAATGTATTCCGTGCAGGTACTATACTTACTATAAAAGATAAAACAGCTAACAGTATAGCAGCTATGTACATTAAACAACATAACACTAAAAAAGAGTTGTTTAATGTTATAAAAGAAAATGTTATAGGAGTTAAACGTAGTACAGGTGCACATGCTGGTGGACTTATACTTATACCAAAAGATAATGAAGTGTATGATTTTACTCCTATACAGTACCCAGCGAATAAAGAAAGCGATATATGTACTACACATTTTGAGTTTATAGATTTACATAACGATTTAGTTAAACTAGACGCGTTAGGTCACGATAGTATGACACAGATAAAGTATTTAGAAGAACTTACAGGTATTAACCAAAACGATATAGATTTAACTGATAAGAACCCTTTAAAAGTGTTTCAAGGATACGAAAACTTTGGTATTAACAGCAACTGGTTCCCTATAAACAGAGCAACTGCAGGTATACCAGAGTTTAATACACCATTCTTAAAACAGATGTTAGAAGAAATTGATCCTAAAACATTCTCTGATTTAAACAAAATATGTAGTGCAAGTCATGGTACAGATGTATGGCTCAACAATATACGTGATGTAGTGTTATCAGGTACAGCTACTATGGATGAAGTACCTTGTTCACGTGACGATATTATGAACCAACTTATAAGTTACGGTATAGACAAACAAGTATCGTTTAATATAATGGAACGTGTTCGTAAAGGTAAAAGTATAACTGAAGAGCAAGAAACCATGTTACAAGATAAAGTACCTAGTTGGTATATATCGATATTAAAACATATAAAATATATGTTTCCAAAATCTCATGCTATATCTTATTTAATACATTCGTATCGTATGGCATGGTATAAATACTATTATCCATTAGAATTTTATGCTACAGTACTTAGTACTAAATCAGATGGGTTCAGTATAGACTTAGCGTTTACAGATTTAAATAGTTTAAAGAAAGAGTTGTTTAAACTGTATAACGATTATGGATTAGACAAAAAAGATAAAGATAGAATGATGATAATAGAATTAGTATTAGAAATGCGGTTACGTGGATATGAGTTTAAACAAGTAGATATAAACAGATCTCATTACAAAGATTTTGTTATAGACGATGGGAAACTGTTAATACCGCTTAATAAAGTTGATCGTATAGGTGAAATAGCTGCTAAGAAGATATGGGAGTTGAGTAGTAAACATAAAATAGAATACGAGTTTGAGTTAAGTAAAGTAGCTAATAAAACTGTTATACAAAATTTAAAGAAACTAGGTATTACATTAAAATCAGATACTGTAAAAAATACTTTGTTTTAAGTTAATTTATATCAGGAGGTAATTAATATGGAATTTAAGTATTAGCTGTTTCAACGGTTACCAGAATAGTTGTATTTCGCTTAGATATTTATATGTTTAGATAACATAACACCGTTATCTGTATATTTAGATTAGTGTGAGTTAAGGTATACAGACAGCATATAGAATTAGATGCGTGAAGAAATAGAGTCTAGATTTACTAGTAATCAACTTAAACTGTTCTATAACAATACAAGAGAAGATATAGAAAGTAAAACTACAAAATAGTTTGATAGTTTATTTGAGTATATATCACCGATATTTGAACAGGAGGTAGTTCAATGACTGTAAACAGTTTTTACAAAATTAATGGTATAATGTTTATATCACTTAATACGTTAATTAATGAATATAGACTTAATAAGAACATGTTATGGTTATATATAAATGAAGGTGTACTTGTATACGATAGATATGATAACAAGATAGTTGTATCGTTAGATTCGTTATCTAAAGTAACAGACAATAAATTGATTAACAAAATACAAAAAGATATAGATAAAGTGTTAAAAGAACAACGTAAACAGTATGAACAATACACAAAACGTGAGTTATTTGATTTATTAGATCAACGTGGTATACCGTATACAGAGTCTATGTTAAAAGACGAATTAATAGATTTACTGGTGTTATAATGCGTAAAGATAATAAAGATTTATTACAGTATAGTAGATTACTATATTTAATACATGAAACTACAGGATATGACCAACAAATTATACACGAAATACTTAAAGTAACAGAACTAATAGTTAACGAATATCTTAAACAAGGTAAAGGTATTAAACTGCATGATAATACTGTAATTACACATAGTTTAATGCGTAATGGTAAATATAATTCACAAGTAATTGTATATAAACCAAAGAAATATAAAGTTACAGATTATTTTAAAAACGTAAATTTATAAAAGGAGTGATAATATGGCTACAATTAGCAGTACTAAACCACCTGAAATAACTATATTAGAGGTGTTCGATAATGTTAAAACTGGTAGAACTAAAGTTAGATATGCGTTTAGATATGGTATAAAAGAGAAACAAGTAGAAGAAGAAATTACAAATTATGATGAAGAAGAAGGTACACCTTATAACGTTACTGAAACAGTAACTGTTTATGAGTATAAAGAGAAGATTGACGAACTTGAAATAGATACAGTATTAAAAGCACAAATACCTAGTATATTAGAAAGTTTATACAGAGAAATAGCGCCAACACTTGCACAATTAGCAGAGTATCAAGAACAACAGATAAATATCCCATTAGATATCAACGTTGATTTGTAAAGAGGTAGATGTTGATGTATAAAGAGTATGGTACATTAGAAAGTTTAGTAGAAGATTTAGTGTATAGTATAAATATTACCGATAACAAGTTTCTAATTGATAACGCTGAATATTATAAACAGCTGTATACAATTAATTAGACACGTAATAAGTTAAAGAACAATCAGTTATTGTTAGGGTATAAAGACGATGAAATAGATGTATACAATCCTATAGAAACAGAGATATTTCCTGTAAAAATAAACGGTAATATAGTACGTGAATATTAGTAGGAAATATCATCTAATACACTAACTAAATCAGAGTTATACGGATAGGTATAGTATACACAACCAAAAGAATTGACATTAAGTCAACATCAATTAGATATAACTATACAAAACACATCAGATATACTTGTGTTAAATTTTTTACATCCATTACGTATATTTATAGGCAGTGTAGTTATAAACGATACAGTGTATACAGATATAGAACAATACAACTAGTTAGGTATAACATTACTTAAGTTACCAGTACCTACATCTACTTTAAGTATAACAACAACTAACAGTATGGTATATACAGGAACAGGACTAGAGATAGTATTTTTAATACAAGGATAGTAGGGATACATTATAGAACCTATACCGTTTGTATATGAATCTGTGTTAGATACTCCTAAACTTATATACTAGGACGAGAATCATAGTTATTACCAGTATTTCTATTATGACACTACTATTAAAAACAAGAAACCATTTATATTCACACCATAGTTTGTATTAGGAGTTGACAAAAAATGATAAACGATATACTAGAATTAGACAATTTAACATTTACACAGAAAAGTGATTTAGTATAGCGTATACGTGATAGGAAGAGTAGTAACCAGTTTATTGTTAAAGAACGGTTCAATCAAGAACTGTTCTCGCCGTATATAGAAAGTACAATAGATGAATATGTGTATAACTTCTCATATTTACCTACACCAAATTTCCTTAGTATAGACCATGATATAGACTGTTAGGCTAAAGGTGTATTTGCTACATCTACTGATACGATACTAACATACAACGAATATGAGTATCCTATAGAATCATCAGAAACATTGTTTGTTGTAGATAAAGATTAGAATTTTATATAGATATTATCAAGAATGAAAGAAACAGTTATATTAGAAAGTATAACAGTTAACGATACAGTGTATCCAATCAATCAATAGATAACGTATGGTATAAACGGTATACGTCTTAACTTTTCTTTAAAAGGTACATCGTTATTCACGTTTAATAAATAGTTGTTAGACTTTGAATACATATCGTTACTTAAATCTGTATATGAATCAGAAGATATACAGTTTAAACTTAATCTTAACGGATATTTTATATTATGTATAGACTAGCAAGACAATTAGAATTCTGTATTAACACGTAACGGAGAATACATACAACTAGGGACATACGTATAGTTAAATATTACACCACAAGATACGTTTAAACTTTCTTCAGCAGCTATTACTGGATTGAAAAAAATTAGAGTTTGCAGGTGATTATATTGATACAAGAAAATATATCGAATCTATTACAACGACTGTATCGGTATATAGGATTAGATATAGACCCAGAGTTTAAGAATAATAGTTTTATATCACAAGACAGTATACGTGATGTACTGTTAACTGGTACTATACAGTAGCAACAACGGTTGTTATTAGAATAGTATTAGGATTCGTTACTTAACAATATAAGTACAGATATGATAAGTAACGATTTACAGTTTATACAAGAGTTTCCTGACTATAATTTTGAAGAGTAGGTATATAAACATCTTGTATACGAAATGGATAAATACAATTAGATAAAAGGGTATCAAGAACGGTTTGATCCATACTACGATAAGTTCAGTGCTATTAACTAGAATTCTACTAATAACTATATATACCCTGATATAAGTAACTATACCGAACTTAAAGGTTTCTATATACACACTGATGGGTATACTACACATATAAGTTCAGATAAATAGCAAATACTAATGTTATCGTTTAATCAAACTGGTGTGTATAGAATAAATATAACTAATAGACTTATAAACTTCACATACGATACACAATCTAATACATTCATGTTTTATTCTAAAGATGGTATAGACTAGTATGTTAATGTTATAGACGAATCAGGTAATTATATAGATTATAATGTACGGTTATTTAAATAGGATACTTTAACTAAATAGTCTGTAACTATAGACCATGATATTTACTTTAATAAATTCAATATAGCTAAAATAATAATGGATTATTACTGTATCGGTACATCATAGATGCATAATATAGAGTTAGATACAGGGTTTACTTCATATATACGTAATATAAACGAACCATTAGAATTCTAGCTAAACGATAACTATTTAGAAGATATAGAAAATAATGTTAGATATATACTATAGAGTTCAGAACATCCTAACGTATTTTTCAATTACTACTATTATGATTCTACGTATCAGTAGTATTCTACATTATATTTAGCTGAAACAGATGAAGATATATAGTCTAAAGTTCAATAGTTTATAGATAACGAAAAAGAGTTAAGAGATATAGACTGGCAAATAGCGTATACAGAATTAGATACTATAAAAGTAGAAGAACAAAATGGGTTTGTAGATAAAGTGTTGTATAGACTACTAATTAACTGTGAAATCCCGTTTGATTTTATTTATTTTTATACAACATTTTTTACAGAACCTATTTTATTTTAGGATATAAACAACACATATCAAGAAGAGTATGAAAAGACATTAGATAAACAGTATTATAAACCACATAATGGTATACCAGTACTAACATCTACAGGAGTGTTCCAAACAGATACACAACGTATAACTGGTATAGACTAGTAGTTAAAGAAAACATATTATTTTACAGTAGAATTAGATGATTAGAGTTTAGATAACTACCAGAAATCAATTAATTTACGTAATGTAAATTAGCGTAATGTATTAGAAGATGGTAAGATAATTATTAACGATGATAGGTTTAGAATACCAGTATCAGAGATGACTCCTAAAGAAACGTTTATTATTATAAATGGTGTATATGTAGAAGTTACTGATAAAGATAATGTGACACATACATTTAACTGGTTTAAAGATATACCAACAGAATTGATATCAGATAAATACGATAATCTTAATCATAAATACTGGCAGTTCCCAGTACTTGTAGATATACATGATATTACTAACAACGATATAATAAACGAGTAGGTACAGTATATAAACGGATTAAGTTTAACTAACGACGAAAAACTTGAAATGATACGTAACTATTTTGACGAACAGCAAGTACAAGAATTAGGTACACGTAAGTTTAAGATTAAAGGTATATCAGTACAACTTGTTAGTACAGACAATTTAATTACTATGGAAGAAAGTTCTACAGTAAATTTAGGGAAATTATTAAAACCTATTAAAAGTGTATATATATTCTCATTAGCTAACAACGAAATAGAAATAACGTATCAAGGTAAACGGTATACAAAATGTATAGATTTAACAAAAGAAAACGTGTATTTAAAAGATGATTTTATTATTAACATTAATTTAGGTGATTTAGAAGGTATTAAACTAGTTATAGGATACGAACCATAGAGTGATTTTAGTATAGCTACGTATAAAGATGTATTAACTGAAAGTGTATTCACATACAATCATAATCAAACTCCTATAGACTAGAATACAGATGCACGTAGAAGTATATTTAAAGAGTAGTATGTATATGAACAATTCGATTACAGCCAATATGTTAGTATAAACAATCTAATTAACTATTCACCAACAAAGGTACAGCAAGATAATTTTATACAGAAAAGTAATGTAGAACAAGGTGTATACTCAGTAACTGATCAAGTCTATATACCGTACAGTTTCCAAAAACCGTTATTTACACTTTATTTAGATGATATATTAATAAACGAACGGTATTTACATAATAACATAGATTATGCGTATATAAACTTATATCCAAAAGATAAACATTATATACAACATGGTACTGAGTTTGACCATAAACCTAGCAGTTACGACTGGAGCGTATACAAATACTTTTATCATGATACTAACAAGAACACTATGCAACTACGATTAACTGGTACTACTGGCGATATACTAAAACTGTATTATAATCAAACAGATTATATACTTATAACTACAGATGGTACTGAAATCATAGTTGATCATAGTAACACTAATTAGACAGTATCAATTACAGGTAGTTGTTAGTATACAGAAACTGTAGATATAAAAATAGATTATTACGAAGGTATATAGGATATATCAATAGACAAGTTAAAAGTACATATAGAACATGAATACAAACTTAACTATTTAGAACCTATATGGAATATAGTAAAAGCATACAATACTGCATATACAGACTGGAAGTTAGACAAAGATTATTTCTTTAACCGTACACAACTTAGAATTACACATAACTTTACTAACCATTACGAACAAGGTAGTTTTGGGTTCTTAAAGACATATTTAGTACAGTTATTATAACAAAAGAAGGAGTCTTTTACGACTCCTTCTCTTAGTATAGAAAACATTATTAAAAAGTTTCTAGAAATAGTTGTTACTAAACAAACTATACCATATTTATATTTCTATATTGTTACGTTTCTATAAAATTTTTGTTATAACTCTGATTTGATATTGTTGATATCAATTTTAATCTACTATATCTATGAATTCATTGTTTTAAGTAAATTAGAATAATTGTTGAGTATAACTTCTACTTTATCATATGCTTCAGATACATCAACCTAATCAGGTTTTTTAACTAATTCGTTTTTAATATCCTATATATCTTGTGTTATAATAGATATTGACTAATTAATAGACTACACTTGTTCTTTTAGTGTATTAATTTCTTGTTCATAGTCCATCTAATCACCTCCATTACAAATTAACAAAAAAGGTAGGTATATAAATTGCATATAATAATAGATAACCAAATACGTATATATTTTGATCATTATAAAGAGTATAAAGATTTATTAGTATGGGATAGTATAGTTAACGATATGGATTTACGGTTTAACTATAATGATAAGGTTTGGTATACATACACTACAGATACTAACTTAGAGTATATGTTAAATAACAATACATTTATAATTACACCTATAACAGTTAAATTAGACGATCCACGTATACAATCTATAGTTAACAAACATCAGTTAAGAGCACAAAGTATAGTGTTATCTAGGCTTACTAGTAAAGAGTTTGTTAAGTATTGTAAAAGTATACCATCTAATACTATAGATACTAAACTTGATGATTTCCTGTTAGACTTTCAAAAAGAATCTGTACTTAAAAGTGTATATAACTTAATACATTTTAATGGTAGTATAATAGCACATGCAACAGGATTAGGTAAAACTGTACAATCTATAAGCATAAGTAAGATATGTAAAGAACTTTTAGGTATAACACATATAGTGTTTATAACATTAAACTCTGTTATATCAGGATATACAGATGAAATAAACAAGTTTGCACCTGAACTTAACCCGTATATGATTAACAATGGTGTTAAAAGTTATAAAAACAGTAAGAAAAAGATGTATACATTTTTAGAATTTTTAGATATACACAAATGTATAGTTACTAACTATGAGAATATAATAGCTATGTACAATAGAGACATGTTCTTTTCAGAGTTTAAAAATAACAACGTATTATTAGTATTCGATGAAGCGTCTAAACTTAAGAATAATAAAACTAAAACGTATAGTATATACACTGATATTATTAATAAACTTAGACAAGACAACAACGTGTATTTACTGTTAATGACAGGTACACCGTATGAAAATGATTTAAAAGATTTCTATAACTTACTAAAATTCTGTATTAACACAAAGTTTAATGATAAAGAGTTTTATAAAATGTTTGTTGTAAACGATTATAGATACTATTATGGTAAAAAACAATATATGCCAGTAGGTAATAAAAACATGTTAATGTTTAATAAAACATTCTCACAGTTCTATACACGTAAAAGTCTAAAAGATGTATCTGACCAGTTACCAGAGAAAACTGAACTTAATAGGTTTATAGAAGTAGACAAAACGCAGCAGAAACTTATGAATATGTTAGAAGTTATATTTGATATGTATGTAATGGAAAAAAATCTAGGTTGGTTAGATAAGAAAGATTTACGTAAAATGGTTACAAGTTTATACAGAATAATAGCTAGTGATCCTATAGCATTAAAGAATTCTGATAGTACTATACTTAAATTTGCTAAAGAAACTAATCCAGAATTAGATATGATTAAACTTATTCCAAACAATTATAAATCTAATAAATTAAAAGAGTTAATAGAGTTATTACGTGAAATAGATATTAACAACAATAAAGTATTGATATTCACTCAATGGACGTCAGTACAAGATGTTATATACAAAGAGATAGTTAAAGTATTTGGTATAGAACCGTACAGAATTTATGGTGAAGTAAGTTCTAAAGATAGAGGAGAAATACTTAAACAGTTTAATAGTAACAACGAAGTTAATGTATTAATAGGTACAGATGCTATGGCGTATGGAGTGAACTTACCTGATGTAGATTATTTAATAGAGTACGATATACCATGGAATCCATCTAAACGTATACAAAGAACTAACAGGATATACAGGTTATCGTCACAACGTAAGAAAGTTATAATAGATTTAATTAACGAATATGAACAACCTGTATTTGAAGTTATGAACCGTAAAATACAAGGATTTCAAATATCCGTTGATGGTGAAGATATTGAAAGTATAGATTATAATAGTGTAGAGTTAGATGAAAAACATACATTACTTAAAAAATTGTTAAGGAGGTAATATATGTCTGACACAGGATTCTATTCAAAAGAAGTAGATAAAATAGCGAAGTTGTTAAACATGTTCTTTAACGAAGAACAAGGTAATAAACTTACAGCGTTTGCTATTAAAGGCATAGTAGCTGAACTTAATACGTATTTACAAGAACTAGACGAAAAGATTAAGACGTTAGAAACTACGAAAGAATAATA
>CALMHN010000129.1 GCA_937863745.1 uncultured bacterium
ATATTTAGAAGCTAGCGTTTTTAATAGAGACCAGATGGAAACATTTTTACAAGAAAATGGTGAGAATATATACTAGTTAATGTTAGGTAGTAGTATAAGTAACGAGTTAATAGGTAATACAGGTATGTATTTAAGAGATTATATATTAACTATACAACTTTATAACTAGAAGAATTAGAATGAACTTAAACGGCAAATATAGCGTGATACTGTACAAGAGTTACGGACACTTGCATATGAGACTATAAATATAGTACCTGTATTTATTAATAACAGTAAAGTTGTTGAAGGTAACCAGTTCTCTGTATTTGATTATAAAAATCAGATAACATTTTCTGATTAGTTAGCTGATTAGTATATAAGTTTTGTTGAATTGAAACAGAGTATAAACAATATACAAGATTAGTATTTAAATAGGAATATAGTTAATGTGAATATATAGAATATGTATATATTTAATTTAGTGTTGTATAAAAGTTTGTTGTTATCACATATACTGTTAAAAGATTTTGTTGATGAAGTTAAACATGTTATAGACGATAAACTTACTATTAAACCGTATATAAACTAGTTTATTAATGTATAGACACGGTTTATAAACTGGAATTTATAGTTATAGAATATACAGTTTAGTGTAGATGAAAACTTTTAGTGTCTTATACTTATGCATTAGATATAGCAAATAGTGTTTGAAGAAAGTAATTACGAGAATGAAGAGATGGTGTTAGATGATACTAACACTATACTTATCACGTTATAGAAGTTTATACACAAAACATATGAACCATATTTAAATAGTTATATAATCAATATGTTAGGGTCAGATACATTTGAACGTATAGAATTTATTGATATTATTGATTTGGGTAACACAGATTTATCATTAAAAGAACTTAGACGGTCGACATAGTTTTTTCAAGATAACATTAAGTTTATACGAACAATGAATGAATAGTTTACGTTTATAAACGCTGTATATTAGTGTAGTAATATGTACGATAACACTTTATACGAATAGTTTAATTACAATATGTATTATACTTAGTATTATGAATAGAATAAAACTTATTTTACTGGATAGACACCTATTCTAGTTAAACAATGTAAACATCTATCTAACCTTACACCATCTGTATCGGTAATAACACGTACGTTATATAACTAGTTAGATAAAGAGAGTAAAGAAGTCGTGTTTACAGAAAAATAGTTAGAATTGATTGAGAGTGTAGAATAGGATAATAAACTGTTTGATTACGATCCAAAAGATATATTCTAGAATGTTATCTCTCTAGAGTATCAAACGTTAATGTAGTTTTATTTAGATATATTACAAGATGATAAGTTTATAGATCTTATAGACAGAATTGATAAAGATATATTGTATGGTAACAGTAATTCGTTAGAAATGAATTACAATAGATTAACTGATTATTTTAAAAACAAACTAAAAGGTATGGTTAACGATATTGATACAACTAAAATGTTAATGAAAGATGATGTTGATGAGTTGATAGAAATATTTACTAACCAAATAGATGTTATTGCTACTAATATTGAGAAATTGAAAGAAGAATTGTATATAGGTGGTAGTAACGATGTAAGTATGAATGTTGATGGGTTAATGATAGAAGATAGTTTAGTTGTTGAAAATAAAAATATTGATAGTATAGTAGATTAGTATGAATACGCTATGTCTAAACTTGAAGCTAGTGCGTATACTTCTACATAGAATGTAGATTTTAATAAATACAATAATTTAGCTAAAGAGTTAATTAACAAAATATATGGTGCTATATGTGGACTTGATTAGTATGAAATCAATGTAGGTGTGTTATAGCCTAAATAGGTTATAGCGTTTCTACAACGTGATGTACAGTATGCAGGTAATTTGAACAAGTTTTTTGAAGTTGTAACACGTCTTTACTACAAAGATATTGTTAGTATAAACGTACATAAAAGTAAAGATAATCCTGGTAATACTGCACAGATTGTGTTATAGAACAAGAATCAGAGTATACTATCACAATCTGATAACGATACGAATTTGTTAGTACAAAGTTTAATTAATACACAGATGAGTAGTATATTCACTGATATACTCGTATCACCTGGTACAGAAATATAGGTGTATTAGGGTACTGGTAAAAGTATATACGATTTAGACGTTATGTTTCAAGGTAGAATATAGCAACTTGAAATAGGTGAAACTGTTAATATCATATAGGATAGTTATGGATAGGATTTAGTTACGCCTGTTGATATAGATGAATAGAATACTAAAGCGTTTATTTATATAAACCCAACAGATTTAGCGTTAAACTAGTTGTTTGATTCTAAAAGTGTAAATTTAGGGTCGTATAAAGGTATTAATACTGGTATGTTTGGTGAAGGTACATTAATTAATAATGTTGTACAAGTACAGAATTATTAGTTACGTGAAGAATTTCGTAAATTAGGTACTAACGTATACTATCCAGTAGACTATTATTACAAGTCTAAAGATGGTAAACATAACGCTACATTCAGAAATGTGTTCTTCAACTATTCAAACGAGATAGTTAATAACCCGTATAAAAAGTTTCAAGGATATTCATACTGGGATATTATAGTTGATAGTATGTACCGTATACCAGATTTTGTATAGTATGTAGACGATTTTGGTGTAGGTGAACAACGACTTTATTTTGGTAAACGGAACTGGAGTTATAACACTAGATAGTATAGTGTTATAGACGAAGATATTGATATAGAAGGTAAAACTGTTAGATTAAAAGAAGATGAGTTCGATAGGTATCTTGATAGTATAGGTAACAGTGTATTACCTGAACTGTTCCCGTTACTTAATTTAGAGTATGTAACACAAGAACAAGTTACTTAGAAAATAGATAATTTAAAATAGATACTTGATAAAGATAATGTAGATGAAGAAATACATCAGTTAATAGGTTATTTTAAACGGTATTTAGATGATTAGTATCAGTTTATAAACTATGTAATTAATTCGTTAGAG
This sequence comes from uncultured bacterium, assembly GCA_937863745.1. GTDB lineage: Bacteria > Bacillota_I > Bacilli_A > RF39 > UBA660 > UBA6985. The sequence goes on from CALMHN010000129.1 coordinate 3,011, forward strand.
AATGAAGAGTTATAGGATTTAACTAAGTTTAAAAATAAGTTTAAATATTTTTTAGATAACTATGGTAAAGATGTTGAACAAACCGTTGAGTATAGACCTAAACTAAAAGATTATTATCCTGTACCACAAGATGTGTACAATCTATAGGCTGCTATGTATAATGGGTTTCAGTTTAATGAACAAGATATAAAAAATAAAGTGTTTAATTCTACACAATAGATGAAAAGTGTATTTGTAACTAGTATAGTTAATTACGACCGTGTAATTATAAAAGCTATACCAAGTGATAAAGATGATTATGAAAATGATTACCAGCAATATAAACGATGGTTATCGTATTTAGATGAATAGTATTAGTTACTTAATCAAGAGACTAAAGTAGAAATAAGTTATAACAAATAGTTTGAGTATATATTGTTTTAGAGATTAGATGATTTATTAACACGATACTCAATTAATTATCAGCAATTGTTTAAAGAACCATATTTGTATGTATACCCTGAAATTGAGAAGTTAGCATAGGAGTTTGTACCGCCACAAGAACAAGCTGTAGTTAAACAAGAAAGTATATAGTATATGACTGATCCAAGGTTTAAACCTGATGGACAGAATCATGGGTTGTATATACGGAAAGGTACATTATTGTATGAGTTCTTAGGGAAATTAGATAAAACTGTTACTGATAGAATGTTTAATTATGATAAAGCAGGCACAGAGTTCTTCTTGTTATAGACACAGTTGTATAAAGGTAAATCGTATACATCAGTACAAATAAAACAACGAAAGTATGTTGATGATAATAAGTTAACGTTGAAATATGAAGTAGGTAAATGGGATGAATCGTATAATAACTATGTTAAATGGTTAAACTGTTATGCTAAATAGGCTGAGTTGATAGAAGAAGAATCATTGAAAATAAGTAAAGACGATACAGTTAATAATTTCTAGGATAAGTTTTAGTTGTATTTATCGAAATCATTCTTTAAACGTGATTAGATGTATACAAACAAGATGACAGGATAGTTACTTAATTTAGCACGAATACTTAAACTAGACTCACCTGATGGTGTTAATAACGATATAATTAACCTTGTTGAAGATAGTTTTGGTACACGTAAAGAAGTTCTTGATACAGTAGAAGTTGTACCTGTAGATTATAAATAGGTTATGTAGAAATATAAACAACCTGTTATAGATCAACTTGTAGATAATCTTAAATACTAGGAAACTACATAGTTAACTGTAAAGTATATACAAGACTTGTTTGATTACAGTTATGCTATTAACCAGTTTGATAATAGAGTTACGTATATAAAAAATATGGATTATAAGTTTAGTTATAATACAGAAGATGTTAAGTATATACGGTCGTATATAAACAATCTTAATAGTTATTTACTAAACAAACTGTCTACACAAGATTTTTTCTTACGGTTAGATGTTGTTAATACATTAAAAGGGTATGAACCTATGCAGAAGACGTATTATTTAAATGATAGACTTAATATAATTGAAAATAGGTTACAGACTAATATCAATAATGTATAGACACAGTACAATGTGTATGGACCTAACGGGTTTATAAACAATAAAGGATGGTTTAGTTAGTTACTTAGTTGGTTAACGTAGTCTAATCAACAAGATACAACTAGAATTGAAGGCGATAACTATGTAATTACTAAATAGTTGTTAGATTATAATATACCTGATTACCTTAATTTAACTAAAGATTATATAGATAAGAATGCATATACATCACCTGTTAGAAAAATTATCTAGTAGAATAAACTATCAGAAAGTTTAAGAGATTTTTACGAAGGGTCTATAGTTATATTAGGTAACACTAAGATAAAACCGTATGATTTAATTGAAATAACTGATAGTAAGATGTTACTTGAAGGTAAAGCTGAAGTTAAAAGTGTTACACATATGTACGATATAGAAACTGGGTTCTTAACGTTAATTACACCACAAATGGTTGTTGATACACAAATACCAGAGAATATATCTAAATAGTGGAATTCGTATATGTATATGAAACTATAGTTAATAGCTGGTATAGCTGTAAGTGTATTCTCGTTAGGAGCAGCGTTACCTGTATGGTTAGGTGGATTGTAGTTTTTCTTAACAGGTAATATAACAGATAATATAGGTAAGAATCTTGTTCTTAACCAAGTAGACAGTAAATCTAAGTAGCAGCATACACTTGAAACTATTTATAATTCATAGGTTATAGAACCTATATCGTTAGGTGGTAAACTACTTACACCTAAGTTTGAACATTATAAGTTTGAACCGCTTGGTAAATACGATTTAGTTAAGTATAAACTTGATAAAACACTTGACTACTTTGTACGTGGGTTTACAGATGTGTTCTTGTTTAATAAAAAAGAGTATATAAGATTCACAGACTAATTTGTTAATTCTTTTAAGAGGAGTGGTTGTATGTTCGTACGTAAAGTAAACGATATACAAGAGTTAAGTATAGAAAATTAGTATATTAAAGTAGTTATAGAAGGTAGGCTTAACACATATCCGTTAGTGTATGGTTCGTATATAGACGAATATTCAGATTAGGATTAGAATCCACAAGAATATGAATAGATGATAGTAGGTGTATCAGAAGATAATGCTGTAGCGTTACTTATTCTAAAAGATTATTATAGAGTAATTAATAGAAATCAACAAGATTTACCTTTAAAATTATAAGG
>CALMHN010000130.1 GCA_937863745.1 uncultured bacterium
AGTATTACTATAATATTAGCATTAATATGCTTAACAATATTTAATAAGCATTTTGTAATTATGTCTTTAAATGATGATTACTATGAGATAGTTATGAATAATATTAAAAATGATATGTCTATATATAATATTAACTATGAATTAGATATTAATGATGTTAAGAAAGATACAAAGAAATTTATTAATAGTTATTATACTAATAAAGACTTTGTTAATAAGATGGTTTTTGATGAAGGTATTATTGTTAATGATGAAGTAAATGATATATATAGCCGAGATATTAGATTTAATGATATATTTAGAAATTATAATATTTCTATAATAAGAGAAATATTATATTTAATTACTATTACTTTAATAATATTAGTTGGTAATTTATTTATTCATACAAAGAAAAAACATGATATTAAAGATATTCTTATTATAAGTGGTGTAATAATAATTATTATATATGGTATATTATCTATGATAATGAGTATTGATAATCCTGCTATTTACATGATAATTAGTAAATTTATGAAGTATTTACTAGGTGTTGGTATATTACTATTAGATATTGTTTTTATTAATAATATATGGAAAAGAATTCAATAAATTGTTATAATCATTTTATGAGGTTAATTATGAAAAATAAATTTATTAAGATTTTAATTTTAAGCTTTGTTTTTGTACCAGTTATAGTATTTGCTGATAGTTCTACTTGTCCTTTAGGGGCAGATGTTACTAAAGATTTATATGGTGCTTTGCAAATATTTAAAATAGCTGGTCCTTTGTTAGTAATTGGTTTAACTGTATATGAAGGTATTATATCTTTATCAAAAGGGGATATGGCTTCATCTATAAAACCATTTTTCAATAAATTCTTAAAACGTATGGCTGCCGCGATTGCTTTATTTATGGTTCCTGTACTTGTTGATGTACTTATGCAATTGTTTAATATATGGGGCGATAAGGGTAGTTGTTCTCTTACTCAAGATACAACAACAGAAGCTGTTTCTAAATAATTTAAATTACTTGCTTTTGCAAGTTTTTTTATTATATTAAATATGATAAAATTGTTAGGAGGAAGTGAATTTATGTTAGATCAATTTGTACCTGATAAATATTTTAAAAGTATTTATGATATTAATTATGAATCATTAAAGAAAAGTGGTATTAAATGCTTAATATTTGGTTTAACTAACACTTTAGTTCCTGAGTCAATAACGGAACCTAATAAAAAAGTTAAAGATTTGTTTGATGATTTAAAAGATATGGGATTTAGAGTTATACTAATGAGCAATGCTTCTAAGAAAGCAATTCAACCTTTTAAAGAGTCTTTATGTGTAGATTCATCTTATATGTCTTTTAAGCCTTTTAAAGGTAAATATAAAAAGATATTAAGATTATATGATTTAAAAGATAACGAAGTTGCTTGTATAGGTAGTGGTTTATTATTTGATATATGTGGTGCTAATAGAATGGATTTAACTTCTATTCTTGTTAATCCGATAAGTGCAGATGAATATACGATTACTAAATTAAATAGGAAAATAGAAAATATGGTTGTTAAGAAGTTAACAGAAAAAGATTTATTAAAAAAAGGAAGGTATTATGAATAAGATTTGTTATGGATGCGGGGTTAAATTACAATGTAATAATCCTGATGGTTTAGGATACGTTCCTGAAAATAAAATAGATGATGCAGCTTATTGTGTTAGATGTTTTAGAATGATGCATTATGGAGAACATAAAGATGTTATTACTCCTAAAGATGAAAAAGAGATAATTAGAAAGATAAATAAGGATGATAAGTTTGTTATTTTTCTAGTGGATTTTTTAAATATAAGTGAACATGTTATTAATTTATTTAATAGTATTAAGGGTGAAAAGTTATTGGTGGTTAATAAATGCGAATTATTGCCTAAGAATGTTAAACCTGAAAGAATAAGACTTTATTTAAAGGAATATTATCATGTTAATTCAGATATTAAGATTAAAGGTGGTTCTTTAACTCATGGTGCTAAAGCTATATATGGTTATTTAGGTGATCGTGGTATTAATGAGGCTTATATTTTAGGCATTTCTAATTCAGGTAAGTCAACTTTGATTAATGATTTGATAAAAGTTATTGGAAGTAATATTAAAGAGATTAATACTAATAGTAAGGCTAATACGACATTGGATTTTATGCGTGTTAAGATTGATAATAATTTAACTTTAATTGATTCACCAGGATTTATTATAGAAAATGCTTTAGAAAATGATGTTACAACTGACAAAGCTACTGCTTATTCATTTCATATGAAAGCTGGAGAAGGGTTATCTATATTAGATGGTAGATATTATTTTAAAGTATTAGATGGAACTTCTTTAGTTTTTTATACTAATGTTAATAGTAAGGTTGTTGCAAAGAAGAACTTTAAAGAAGTTAAAACTACTAATGAATTAAATATTATTAAAAATAATCAAGATATTGTCTTATATGGAATTGGTTTTATTACAGTTAAAGATGGTACAAGAATAAAAACTAATATTAATTCAGAAAGTATGGAAATTAGAGATTCAATGTTTGGTGGTTATTATGAGTAAAATTCATGTTATGAGTGAATTGCTTGCTAATAAAATTGCTGCTGGTGAAGTTGTTGAAAGAATTTCTAGTGTAGTAAAGGAATTAGTAGAAAATAGTATTGATGCTTCAAGTAAAGTAATAATTGTTGATTTAGTTGAATCTGGAACTAGAGAAATTAAGGTTACTGATGATGGATGTGGAATGAATCATGATGATGCCTTACTTGCTTTTCAAAGACATGCTACATCAAAAATTAGTAAAGAAGAAGATTTATTTTTCATTAATACACTTGGATTTAGAGGTGAAGCTTTAGCATCTATTGCTTCTGTTTCAAAGGTGGATTTACGTACTTCTGAGGGTGATGCTGGAACACACGTTTATATCGAAGGTGGAAATCTTGTTACGGATGAAACAAGTGATGCCAGAAGAGGTAGTACTATTTTGATAAAGGACTTATTTTTTAATACTCCAGCGAGATTAAAATATTTAAAATCTGATCAAACTGAACTTGCAAGTGTAACATCATTTATTGAAAAACTTGCTTTATCTCGTCCGGATATATCATTTACTTTGACTAATAATGATAAACAAATTGTTTATACGTCTGGATCAAATATCTTATTAAAAGCAATTCATGAAATATATGGTTATACTGTATCATCAAATATGATTGAAGTAAGAGTATCGAATGATGATTATGATGTATATGGTTATATTTGTAAACCTGTTGTCTTAAAGAGTAATAAGTATCATATGACAACAATTGTTAATGGTAGAGTTGTTACTAATAATGATGTAAATCGTGCAATTAATGATGGATATTTTACGTTTAAACCAGATATTAAATATCCTGTTGTAGTTCTTACAATTGAAACTGATCCTACTTTAATTGATGTTAATGTTCATCCTTCAAAAAGAGACATTAAATTTTCAAAGATGGATTCCTTATATAGTTTATTAAGAGACTCAATTAATGATTCTTTAAAGAAGACTTTATTAATTCAAAATATGGAAGTAGGGGTTAATGTTCCAACTCCACATACATTTGAGCCTACTAATAATTTGGTGGATGATAAGAATAATGAAGAACAATTAGTCATGAATTATGCATCTTCTGATTTGGAAACTGAGAAAACACATAAGTTTGATGAAGTTCAGGAAGAGGTTAATGAATCTTCTCTTGATAAACAAAAGAATGAAGATATTAAAAGATTGGAATTATATCCTATAGGTATAGCATTAACAACATTTATTGTTGCCGAAAATCAAGATGGTATTTATTTAATTGATCAACATGCTGCTCATGAACGTGTTAATTATGAGAAAGTTGTTAGGGAATTTAAGGAACATAAAATATATTCGACATCAATGCTTATTCCGATGACGATTGAATTAAGCCCAAGTGACTTTATAAAGATAAAAG
>CALMHN010000131.1 GCA_937863745.1 uncultured bacterium
ATTGCTTTATTGTTTTGGATGTAAATAAGAAATTTCTTCATGTTAAAACCTAAAACTTTCTATTCTATTTATAAATTTATCAATATCTTTATTATATATATTTTGTATTTCACTTAATGAAGCTTCATGTTGAATCTTCGTTATAGCAATTTTTTCTCCTATTTCTCTTTGTAATTTGTCCATTGGCATATCGGCATTTAGCTCAACAATTTTATTTATTAAACCATTGGTAATATCTGAGATGCTCTTTTTATATTCTTCAGAATTTTTATCAATGCCATTTGCATTTACAGAGTTTACAATCAAATAGTTGATTAAGAAGGCCTCATCTAACATTTTTTTCAATGGACCATCTGATTCATATTTATCATCTTTCTTTTCCACTTTGTCTGAATCTGGTTCACTATGTTGTAAAAAGTCCCAAAGTTTCATAGCATATTGGAAATTAGTATTTTTTAAGATTAAGTTAGTCTTTTTTATTGGTGGTAAAATACGAGCAACATGTAATTTAGCAAGTGTTTTATAAACGTCTGAATTAGTTAAATCATGAATATTTAATTCAAGTTTTTCGATTCTTTCTGCTAAAGTATTTTCTCCATCATTACCATCATTTTTCTTTGATATTTTTCTGGTATCAAGTGATAAGTTAATATTAACTTTTTCTCCTGCTACCTCGCTTATACCATTGTAAGTACATTTTTTTACGTCTTTATCTGATGAAGAAGCGATAAGGGTTTTCTTCTTTATCATGACATAGTCATTCATATTTTGAATAAGCGTATAAATAAACCTATTTTCATAGGTATTATAACTTTCATCTTTATTAATATTTAAGATTTTAGAGGGTATTACATCCCCATTATCTTCTATCTCTTGAATGTAATTTGTATGACGAGCTAGATGCTTAATACTTTCGACAGTTATACGTCTAGCTTGTTCTACTTTAACTACTTCCTCTTCATTAATGATAAATCTATTAGGATTTCTTAAGATATTATCAAGATAATGAATTGTATCTTCCATGATATTTAACCATTGGAAATCAACTGAAACATGTTCATATTTAGAATCGATTAAAAAGTTAGAATGAATATTACTATCAAATGCTGATATCTTAGCACGATTAGATTCTTTAAATAAATTATTTAATTCTAGATTTTCATTCATAACTAATTAATCCCTTCTAAGCCATTTTCTTTAATCTTTGAACGTATTCAATGCATTCTTTCATCTTGCCATCACCAAATGTTTTATTTAAGAATTCTACGAATCCATCAATTTCATCACGAATATAAGAAACATTTAATTGTTCAAATTTACGAAGTATCTTACGAGCAACAAAGTAATCTACTCCACTTACTTCATCTCCACCGCAGGCAACATAAACTGGCACGAATTTTTTCATGTGAGCAACAATTCTGTTACCAAACGCTATACGGAAATGTTTAATTACATAGTCATCCATTTCATCAATTTTCTTTAATGTAGCTTCACTTATAGTATTTGATTCAATTGCATCAGTAAATAATTTATCAAGATAAGAATAGTTAATATCTTGTCCTTCAGTATCAATAGGTACAAATTCTTTACCTTTATCATTAATATCAAGAGGCATAGCTCTATCATATACTTTATCTGTTACCATGAAAGTTGAATCATCGTTATTGATAGTTCCAATGTACCAAGTATTGGCTGGAACGTGAAGTTTTCCATTAGTTAATCTAATTGGATCTGATGACCAAGTAGATGGTACTACTTCAATTAACCATTCATCTTTATTAGGCATTTCAAGAATAGATAGCATCTCGGCAAAGTAATACTCAACACGAGAGATGTTCATCTCATCTAGAATTACTGTATAAATATCATCAGTATATCCTGCTTCATATAGAGTTTTTAAAATATCTGTTTCATTAAATTTCTTAGTAAACTCATTGAAGTAACCAAACAATTCGGAACGATCACGCCAAGATGGCTGAACTGATGCAACACATGAATCATGCTTTAGAAATTTTCCCCAAGCATAGGCAAGCGAAGTTTTACCGGTTCCAGATATACCTTGTAAGATTACTAGTTTTGTTGACGCCAAGGCAGAAATAAATAAACGTATCATTTCAGTTGTATAAAACAATTTTAATTTACTTGCTGAGAAGTTACGGAATAATTCTACTAACTCAGGAAGAGTAAATGAATTATTATAATTTTGTATTTTATAATCTTTAAATGCTATATCAATATCATGTAATTTAGAGAAACGGATATCAGTGGTTTGATCAACTGCATCTCCTTCTGGATTAGTTTCTCCTTCTTCTGTTGCTGACTCACCAGGCTTTAATCCTAATTGGGAAACCTTCATAGCTAAAATGTCTTCCTTTTCTTTGGCCATAGTTGCAACTTTATTATTTAATTCGGCTATTTCATCAAGCATTGATTCTTGTTCTACTAAAGTCTTTCTAAATCTTAAGTATTTTCTTATTATTAGAAATATTCCAAAGATTATTAAGCCTGTTAAAAGTACTAATAAAACAATACTGATGAATACTCCTATCCATTCAGGTCCATTTAAATCAGAACGATAATCGCTTAATATCTTAGCATATGATCCTACATTAAATGTTGTTTGTATACCTTTAAAAATACCTGATAAAGCTATAGTAAATCCTGAAAAAAATTGATTTAAAAATTCATAGAGAAATCTTGTTAAAGTATCCATATATTGTACCCCCTAAAGTGAGATTATCTTTGTATTTATATTTTTCCTACTATCCATTATCATATCATAACAATCTAGATAATCAAACACAAAAACGTAAGAAAATATAACTAGAGATTCTAAATTATTATCAAAATTATCATCTAATTCTAAAGCAAAACGATATCCTTCTTTAATGAAATTATTAACCATGTCTTTATTTTCAACATAATCTTTATAAGTTACTTTAAATATAATCCTAGGTTTAATTAATTTATTATCAATAATATCTAGAATCCTTTGAATCTTTTTTGTTTTATCATATAAGGATGCTGGTAGTTCAACAATATATTTATGGGAAAAATCAGAGTCAATAGCACATCTTAATATTTCATATGATAGCAATGTATAAAGAATATAATATTTATCTTCATTTACAACACCTGAATTAAAGGCTTTATCAATGGCATAATCACTATAGATCTTTGGTATTCTTGAATGGTTTTCGATTGTTACTTCATATAGATTAACACGAATACGATGCTCATTTAATTCAAATAACGATGTTTCAAACAAACGATTAAAATCTTCTTTTTTATTTTCAATATTTCCAATAAATTCATATAAGGTATCATAAATATTATCATCATATTTTAATGTTATTACTTCATCACTTAATAAAGTATTAATTAGCATTGCTGTATTATTAAGGGATACTACGTCATCAAGATATAAAACATAACTAAATAATGCATAAATGTTTTTTATTAATTCCGTTTTATTGGGATTATTTTCAATTAATTCATTTAAAATGGGTTTTAATTCTAGGTCTAATAGTTTAATAGTATTCTTTTCTTTTCTTAAGGTATTATTATAATATCTTATATCAATGTATTTATCTATTAAGGGATTAATTATACTTGCTTCATAGGCATTGCCTAACATGATGTGATAAAACGTAATGATGTTCTTTTTAGCATTGTTAATATAATCTAAAATAATATTTCTATCCATGTTATCAATCCTTTCTAATATTGAGCATTAAAGGTTACAATTGAAGTATCATTTGTAATTGGATATGTATAATTGGCACTGGCATCTACTTTATAAAACCTTATAGATATACTGCTTAAAGCTTCGACATCAAAGGTTAAACCACTTACATAACTAACACCATTAACACTAGTATAAGTTTTAGCACTGGTGATTCCTATTTCACTGGTTGAATCAATTAAAACTTTAGTTGGATCAAAAGTTAAATTAACTTGATATGACAAGCATTTCTTTTTATCATCATCACTTAATTTTAAATAATCTTCAGAAGATATTTCATCACCCACAGCATAGGTAGAAAAAGCTGTTTTAATCGTATATGATTCTCGAGCATTAGTAATATTAAAAGTAAATGTTGGATTATTTGCAGTATCAACGATTTCATAAGAAATACCTTTTTTACCAACATTAATGGTAAAGTCTGCAGTTAAAGTCTTTTTATAAGGACTTGTTGAGTTAGCTATTAACTTTATATGAGCTGACTCGCCTTCGACGAAGGTTTTACTTGGATGAATTGTTAAAACAAAATCTTTTTTTGATGTCGTGGAATATAATGTACCACTTGCAGCTTGATCTAAGTTACAAGTAATATCAGAATCACATGATACTGTTATTTCGTAAGTTATATCAGAGTTAGCCGTCACTAAATTATTTTTTTTATTGTTTAATTCAAATTGTATATTAAAATCTGCAACTCCTGACCAATTATTGATTGTATAAGATGCTCCATCTTGTTTCAATTTATCACTATTAAAATAGAAATGATTGGCATCTAATATATATTCTCCAAGTTTTTTAGTTACATATTTAGAAAATGTGTAAGTTATGGGAGAAGTTGCTATAAGTATTAATACAATGATTACTAAATATCTACCTTTTAATTTACTCATAATCTAACATCCTTATCATAGAAATATTAACACAAAAACAAGTACTAAACAACTTGTTCAGCATTTATTTCAATTGTACAACTATCGATTAATCCTTGATATATTTCAGGTTGGCTAGAATATTCTTTGGGAAAATTAACTACTAGGGTATAAGTATCAGTAACATTACTCTTAAAACTCATGGTATATTCATTATTGTTACTTAACGTTCTATAGTAAACGCCACTTGCATCTTGAGAAGTTGTATCACTTGTCATGATAGAAATTGAATCACTTGTATAATCAGCATTACGAATTACTTTATATGTTAAAGGTAAATTAGTAGTAAAAATAAATTTAATCGTATATTTCAAATTAACTTGAGCACGATTACCATCCGTATCAAAGTTATTAATGGCTATTTGATAAGTATAAGGAGTATCACTTGGCTCAAGTCCTGATAAAGCTATACCATTTTGATATTTTCCAGGATTAATGACAAAGTATGCAACCTTAGCTTTAGCTGTGGAATTAGCTCCTGATTGATATTTAGATAAAGTTAAATCTAAATGAGTAAATATTGATAATAAAAGAATAAATAAACAAGTTAATAAAAAAAGTGACATGAATTTTTTTTGATCAAATAATCTAAAAAATTTCATCATATCACCTTATTTCTTCTTACTATTCATTTTACCATTAATTTTGTTTTGTAGTTCAGTTAAATCTAATCTTATTGTATAATTCATAAAATCTTTTTCTTTTTTATCCAATCTAGGCATAGAATTACTAGATTTAAATTTACTCTCTAATTTGTTAATCTCTGAATCAC
>CALMHN010000132.1 GCA_937863745.1 uncultured bacterium
CATACCTTTTATTTTTGTTTGATACGTTGTAATGAATAATGCTAGACCTTCATCTCCACGATGAGTTACACCCATTGCAGAAGATAAACCTGCATCACCTTCACTATCAATAATACCTGCCATACGGAAAGCGATATCACTTGTTTCAGTATCTGCTCCTACCATATTATTGGCTAACCAATAGGTTAATGGGTAGGTCTTCTTGGATGCTAACCTACAAGTAGCATTTCCGTTATAAGATCTTGCAGATAAGTTAGGTCTTATACAATATGCTGGATAGGACGTTCCATTATAATTAACAGTAAATGTATGTCCTGAATATGTACTTCTACATGGATGTTCATAACAGTCCCATTGAGATGTTGCCGAATAATTACCCATGGAGATTGAATAAGTAGCACTTGTCTTAGCAGCATAAACATTTGGAGTTAGGATAATTGTTATTAAAAGGATTATGCTTAATAGCATTTTTTTATTATTTCTCATTTTTATTTCTCCTTTTTTTAATTATAACTATCACAATTGTTATTATTATAACAACTAGTACAACTCCTCCTATTATTACATAAAGTGTATTATCTTTAACAAAGTTTGTTGTCTGGGCAACAATACCTGTATCTTTTTCCTCTTCTTTGGCATCTTCTTCAGCTACGAAGTTTGCATAATCTTCTTTAAGTGAATCAATCATGTTATCTTCGTCATCAACTGATACATAAGTTACATCATCGCAGTATGCATTTGCTTTACCAGCTGCTTTCATATCTACACATTTCATTGATGTAGATGATTCATTATATCTTGGTAAAGTGAATTTAAATTGTCTATATAAAGTTCCTGAGCATTCTGAATTATCTGAATATACTTGAACTGTATATGTTCTAAAATCTAAAATGTCCAAAACATCAAAGGTAACTTTTCCATCAGTGGCATCAGCATTATGATATGTTTGAACAACATCATCTATATCATTAGTTAATACTAAATAAATATTACCTGTAATACCGGTTATCGTAACTCTTAATCCTGTTTGATATAATGGGATGACTTCATCATTACTAGATATTACTCCATCACCATTTATATCATTATCATATTCAATACCATATCCCATGATAGTATCATTTGTTACTACATAATTCATGCTTATGCTTTTTGCATCATTAAATACATTATTACTAGTTTCAGAACTACAAGCTGTATTAGATGTACTTACTGATATTTCTGATGTTGATAAGTTTGATGTGGAGGAACTTTCTTCACTCTCACTTGAACTCTTTTTATAAGTAATGACAAATACTAAAGCACCAATTAATACTATAAGAATAATAACGGCAAATATAACAGGAATATATTCTCTATTAAAATACTTTTTTTCTTTAATCTTTTTCATATCCTATTTCTCCTTATATTTCTAAGTAATACAATGATGATAATTAAATCTATTACTATTCCTATTGATAATCCTATTATTAAATATGTTTTTATTTGATTGAGTAAATCTGTAGAATTATTATTTGCCTGACAATTTAAGCAAACTGTTGTTGTAACATTGTTAATGCTCATTGCCTCTTCTATTTTTTGTCTAACACCAAATTCACTTAAGGTTATTTTACTTGTTAACCATTCTTGACAATAGTAGAAGTCTTGTACATCTTCATATTGGCATATATCAAGTTTACTATATTCATTATACATAGGCTTAACCAGTTTTAAGTTTCTTAAATCATTAGTGCAACCATATTTCAAATCTTTTATTAAGAATGAATATGTTATTATGTCTGTTGTATTGGTTGTATTAAAAGTATATGTTCCATCAGTTGTCATGGATTTAGTAACCATGATACTTTCTGTATCAAAATCATTTGTAAGTACTACATATATATCATCTGTAATATTATAGATACTAATATCAAATGAATAAACACCATCACTTATGGTATTTAGATTATAAGCTACTTTTACTTTGCCTGCAGATTTATTCAACGAAGCTAAAGCATTGTAGTCACATGTACTTTCAGCATATACATTAGTCATGCATAAAAATATAGAAATAATTAATAAGAAAAAACTACATATATATTTTCTCATATTCATACTCCCTATATATTCTATATAAAAGTATAACAAATATTGCCTTTTTATACAATAAATAATCTAAATATTAAAAGACATAAAAAGACGAAAGGCTGACAACCTCTCGTCTCTAAGTTTAACATCTCTATCCCGAAACTATTGTCAGATAGTCTCAAGATAAAGCTTACCTATAAGTGAGTTTACTTTCTCATGTTCGAACATACTTAGTACTAGATAAGTCCATCTAAGGAAACGCGGTAACATTGATATACAAACAGGATATGGAGGCAATAACCTCAGCATACCTCATCAGCACACCAATTGACTAAAACAAAGTAATATAAATATTTCCGGTTGGAAGAGCACGACCATAAGATCAAGCGCTCAATTCCAATCTCAATAAATATATAATAAAGAAATAAACCAACGAGCCTTCTGTTTGGATAGAAGAAATCGTAAATTTAAATCAGATGCTTAGTCGTCTACCATACTAAGTATCTTTACTATACCAATATTTATTATTCCTGTCAACAACTTTTTTTAACTTTTTTTATTAGGGCTGGATTATATTTACAAAGATATTATTTCTTGCTATAATTTTTCTAGAATAAAGGTGTTGTATATGGATAATTTAATTGTTGAGGCTAATGCTAAATTAGAAGATGTTGTTTCAAAGATAGAATCTATAAAAAATGAATACGAAAAGAAAATTGAAGAAAATAGTAAGGAAATAGAAATTGAACTTGCTAAAGTAGATGAATATAAAGATAGTTTCTATGCTTCTAAAGAAAAAATCCAAAAAATGAGTGATGATATTACTGGTTTTGAAGAGGATTATAAAAATTTAGTAGCTAAATTTAAAGATGATGAGTTATCTAATATATTAATCGGAGTTAATAAAGAAATTAGTAATAAGATTGAAGAAAAGAAACGTAAGATCATTAGAGATAAACAAGAAATGAATGACATTGTTGATAAGGCTAATGAAGTTAAAAAAACTTTGGTTAAATTGAATGCAGAAAAGAAAGCATTACAGTTATGTTTAGATAAAATCAATGATACTTATATATTCTACTCTACTAATATTAATGAATTGATAAATTATTCAAAAGAACATAAAGATAATTTAAGCAATTATAATAAAGATGAAAATGTAGAAATAGAAAAAAATGATAATAATGCTAAAGTTTATAAAGTAAAGAAAAAAAGAAGAAGTAAAAAATCTAAAAAAGAAGAAAATGATAAAACGGAAGAAAAAGTTAATATCGTTAATGATGATTTAGATGCTGAAGAAAATGAAGATATGTTAAATAAATATATTGATGAAGATTCAATTAATGATAATTTAGAAGATATATTTAATAACAGTGATGATGATTTAGATGAAAAGAACTAGAATTACTCTAGTTCTTTATTTTATTCAATATATAAGACAACTCTAAATCCTAAGTCAGGAAATCTATAAGATGGAGTTATTAAATTATAGGATGGTCCCCCATTTAAGCCACCATGAGAAGCTCCATCACCATCATAGGCTACTGTTCTAATTATTTTATTAGAATCAGGTGTTATCTCGCTTGTCCATTCCCTTAAGTTGCCAGCGAAATCATAAATGTTACGTGCTTTCCAATTGTCATTTGATCCCGTTCCTTTTAATACACCTTTTGAATAATTACCGGTTGCTGCTTTATCTGTAGAATCCAAATAATTGCCCCAAGGTCTGCCATCATATGACATATATAAGCTCCAATTACTAACTTCTATCCATTTTGTTGCTGTATCCCATTCTCTCCCATTTATCATGCCTGTTTTTATAGTTGAATCATAACTATTGTTAATTGCCATGCTCTCGGCGAATTTTTTTGACTCATCATAATTTACATTTAGCATTATTTTACCATTATAGTAAGTAGAGTTTGCATAGGTTGGATAAAATCCAGTATCTGCATTACTATCTTCTACTTTTTTTATTGCAATGTTTTGCGTATTGTTTGCATAAAGAAAACTAGATTCATAACGTCCAACATAAAATCCTCGATATTTATTTATTTGAGAAAATTCAGATGAAACTCCAGATGGTAAACTATCCTCTACAACATTGGAAATACTTAATTCTCCTAAACCATTATTAAGATATCTAGCATAGGCTGCCCCAAATGCTTGATACTTCTTATATTTATATCCATTATCCTGTATGCCATAGAATACGGGTATCCAAACATATTCATTTCCTAGTGAATCACTTATAACTAATCCTTTAGATATAGTATTTTCCGATTCATCGCTCGAAACTGTGAATCCCTTTGGAATTGGAGCATCTAATCCATCAGAATCGACATAGACATATCCTCCTGTTGGCGCAGGAATGGATATTAAGTCAACATCTTTCGTTGTGTCTTGACCACATAATGATCGGTATTTCTTATCATAATAATTACTTCTTCTTAATCCTGTATTTAAATCTATTTCATATTGAGAATAGTAATGAATATATGAAAAAGAAAAATATGAATCAGCTAGATAACTAGCTACATTTTTTTGAGCCATAAACCTTTCGACAGAAGATGTTCCTGAAATAGATGATGTACCTAGAAAGTTTTCAAGGTTTAAATTGAAATTAATACCTTCATTTTTATTCTTTATAATATTTTTAATGGTTGTCAAAAATTCTAGTATTTCAGTTACTGGATATTCAGCATTACCAAATCCATCTTGAAATGCTATAGTATCTCCACTTCTTAAATCAATGCTGTTTATTATTTTTTCCCATTCTTGTTTAACAATATCATTATCAACGATTGCATAAGAGCTAATAAATGGTGATATAACAATTGGCTTACGATTATCCATATTATTAAGATGATCAATAACCTTCTTTAAATGAGGAATCCAATATTCTTCTGAACCATCACCTGTTGTATACATTTCATTTGTCCAATACCAACCTTTGAAATGTGAATTATTACCATATAATCCTTGTAATTCATCCATTATAATGTTTGTAAAATCTGCATAGTTGGAGTTCCATGTTGTATTTTTCATCTTATCATTGTTCCACCAATCGTAGCTATAAACACCACCGATGTAGATATCCATATCTAGTTCATTAGCCGCAATTAACATATCTCCCAACACATCACCCTCAACTGAATCAGAATAAAGATTTGAATCATAAAATAATGACTTAGGATAGATATTGTTATTATCATCACTGGTTACTTCGGCGGTATATTGAAGGACTACTCCTGTATAACCTGCCCTTTTTAATAACATCATATCCTTTTCTATTCTCGTAATTGGCTGTCCTGAGTAGATCCATGGTTGAACATAATCAAATTTAATATTATCACTCGAAACAGTTTTAGGAGATGTTTCATCAAGACTTTTTCCTAATTTTATTAAGTCATTGGTCCTTATAGTTTCATTAACTGTCACATGAACTTTATCTGATACACTCTCAACTATCGTTCCATCATTATAAGTTGTTAATAGATGAAAATAATATATTCCAGCATCTAATGTATCATCAGAAAATGTTATGGTTGAATTATTAAGATCTATGTTTTGAGAATTTAACCATTCATTCGATGTTACTCCAACCTTGTTTGCAAAATGAGTTCGTATATATTTTGGACTTCCTGATATATTGCTTGTATCCTTATAATTTATAGTTGTTGTATAACTGCCAGATTCATCAAGTTCTATTTTATCTTGAGTAATAGATACATTTGCTTCGGTAATTATTATTTTATTTTTAATAGTCAAAGATGTTTCAAAATCAGCATAAACTGCTGGTACTATTAATCCAATGGACAATAGAAAAAATGACCATATAGAAATTTTTAAAAAACGAGACTTTTTATTTGCTTTATATAATGCTAAAGATAAAAGCGGTACTGAAATCAATAAAATATAGTAAGGCATCATTTGCAAGCCAGTATTGGGGTTTTTAAATTCATTAAAATTGATCTCAAATGTATTATCTAATTCTTGTACTTCGCCATAAGCTTTATTATATTCAATCTTTAAAGTATAAATACTTTCATTGTTTGGTCCAATAATATTGTTTTTTTCAGGTATTAATGAATAATTTATATAATTATTAGATAAGTTATTTAATTCATTAATATTTGCTTCAAGTGATTTTGATGTATTATTTTTAAGCGTCATTGTACACTCGATTGAATCACCAATTGTCGAAAAATGAGCATCATCAATTTCAATTATTTCATTGTTTATAGTGGCATTAAATGATTGTATAATCCCACCGTCATTTTTATTTTTACAGCTAATATTTTCAACATCAATATTAGCTGCATATGTGTTTGGTATATATATAATTAAAGACATAAAAAAAACTATTGCAAATACAAACTTTTTCATATCTTTATTACCTCTAATATAAGAATATCATCAATCATAAAAAAAAGGAACTATTAGTTCACATTACTCTAGTTCTTTATTTTTATAATACGATAAGGCATCTTCAGCAATTGATTCACCATATTCTATAACATATTTTTTAAATATTCATATATTTCTTTATAAGTAGTTAAGTCAAAATCATCTTCATTTGGATGCCAAAATTCATCAATATCCTTTAATACATCTTTAACATTATCTTTAGTTATTCGATCATTTATTAATTTCATACAGGTATTTTTAAAGCCTAAAATCATTAATCCTGCTAAAGACTTATAATATGATTTATCTGGTAGATCTGATTCTAAATATAAATGATAAGCTATTTCATCTGTTAATGGTCTTGGATTTTTTAAAATTATTTTATTTGTTCGAAAAACACCATGAGGTGATACTTCACTTTCACATTCAATTACTTCAGCATCTGGTATAATTACATCATATAAAATATTTCCTCTTACTAGCCATCTTAATATTTTATCTTCAGTACTAAAATTAAATCCTCCCATAGTTGAAGCATCAGTTCCTTGAGGATTCCAATTATCAGAGATATTTACTTCATTTATTTTATATTCATAATTACCATTGCTAGAACATGTATTTCTAACAACTTTCAAATACTTCTTATTATTCAAGGATTACTTACTCTCCCATCTAGCAAATATACCACATGGTAATACAAGGTCTGAATTAGTCATAGGAATACCAACCTCATCGCTGGTAATTACTCCAGGATACTTTTTATTTACTGTTAGTTTTAAAACATCTTTTAAAACATTCATTGATAATCCAGTTGTATAAGAATTAATTAGAAACATTAATGGTTCATCAGATAATAATTCATTACATAAATTTACTAAGTTATATAAATCATTTTCTAAAGACCAAACTTCCTTATTAGAACCTCTTCCAAATGATGGAGGATCCATGATAATAATGTCATATTTATGTCCTCTTCTAATTTCTCTTTCAACAAATTTTACAACATCATCAACGATAAAATGAATTTCATTGTTTTCTAATTTAGAAGATATTACATTTTCCTTAGCCCAATCAACCATGCCACGTGAGGAATCAACATGAGTAACAATTGCATTTTCACTTAAGGCAGCAATTGATGCTCCACCTGTATAAGCAAATAAATTTAAAACTTTTACTTGTCTACCAGATCTTTTAATTTTATCTCTAATAATGTCCCAGTTATATGATTGTTCAGGAAATAGTCCTGTATGCTTAAATCCCATTAATTTTATATTAAAGGTTAAATCTTTATATGACACATTCCATGATTCTTTCATGTTCTTATTATAAATAGTCCATTTACCGCCACCTAGGTTACTGCGGTCATATTTGGCATCAATTTTACTCCATAAATCAGGGTAAGTTTTTTTATTCCATATTATTTGAGGATCTGGTCTAACTAAATAGATATTGTTCCATCTTTCTAGTTTTAAACCATTTGCCATGTCTAATAATTCATAATCTTTAAAGTCTTTAATAAGTTTCATTTTTTATCACCAATGTTATAGTACTTTAGTGATATTTAAAAGTCAATAATACTTGTAAAAACAGTTATCTAATTATACAATGATGGTAGGAGGAAATATGGAATTTTTATTTATTTTATTTGTTATTATTTTAGTCATTATTCTATGCTCAATTAGACAGGTTAATGAGTATGAGAAAGGAATCTTATTTACATGTGGTAAGTTCACTAGAATGTTAGATGCTGGATGGCATGTTGTATTACCTATTTTTCAAACATTTTCTAAAATAGATGTTCGTACATCAGTATATGATGTTCCTGAACAAGAAGCTATTACTAAGGATAATGTATCAGTTAAGATTAATGCAGTTGTATATTTTCATATATTTGATGCTTCATTAAGTTTCTTAAAAGTTGATAACTATCGTTATGCTGTAGGCCAACTTGCTCAAACAACAATGAGAAATATCGTTGGTTCTTATACATTGGATCAAGTATTATCTGAAAGAGATCAAATATCTGAACAAATATGCAGTATTATTGATAAAGCTACTGATCCATGGGGAATTAAAGTTGAAAATGTTGAATTAAAAGATATTTCATTACCTGAAGAAATGAAACGTGTTATTGCTAAAGTTGCTGAAGCTGAAAGAGAAAAAGCTGCTGTCATAACAAAATCTAAAGGTGAAGTTGAATCAGCTGAGAACTTAAGTAAGGCTGCAGAAATGATGAGTCAATCTCCAGGTGCATTACATTTAAGAACACTTGCTACCTTAAATGATTTATCATCTGATCAATCAAATACAATTATTTTTGCTGTACCTATTGAAGTTCTAAGAGCTTTTGATGGTAATAAGGCTAAAGATTTAGTTGAAAAAATCGTTACAAAAAAGAACTAGTTATCTAGTTCTTTTATTTTTTTTATAATTAGATATGGATTGAATAAATTCATTTCTTTTTTTTGCAAATTCTTCCATCTCTTGCATATTATATTTTGAAATACCAGCAACGGCTCTTTGGATTGCTAAATCATAAGCAATTGATAAACTATCTTTGAAGTCTTCTTTAGAAATACCTTTAGTATTTTTAACATATACAAAAGCATTAATAGCACTGTCTAAATCAGCATATATTTTATTAGTTAACTCTTGATCATCACCTATACCTAGCCAAGTGCAAAAATCATTTGCTAAATCTACTTTTTTGAGGTTTTCTTCATCATAATATTTTATTATTTCATCACCATTAATTTTAATATTTATTGATGGTAGAACAATATGATAAAGATTTCCAGCATAATCGGGATCAGATCTTAATTCATCTGATCTTGCTATTAATTCAAGTACACCCTTCTCA
>CALMHN010000133.1 GCA_937863745.1 uncultured bacterium
CATTTATGGATAACATTTCAGGCAAATGGATACCTGAAAATATTGATTCAGAATCTGATGGAGCCCACAACGGAGACAATTACATTGCTTATACTTTTTATGTAGAAAATCAGGGAGATGAAACCTTGAATTACTGGTATAAAGTAGTAGTAGATGATGTAATTAAAAACGTTGACAAAGCTGCTAGAATTATGATTATTCAAAATGGCAATAAAGTAGTTTATGCCAAGACTAATGAATTATCAGGGGAAGCAGAAGAGGGAACAATACCTTTTACAACATACGATGACGGAACCATAATCATACAAGAAAGACAAAACTTTGCTCCGGGTGACCTTGATAAATATACCGTGGTTATTTGGATTGAAGGAGACGACCCTGACTGTGTGGATGCACTAATCGGTGGAGAAATTAAAATGCATATGGATATCACAGAAGAACATATTAAATAAAAAAAGTGAGGAAAGATATTTATGAAAAACAATAAACGCAATAAAAAAAGATTATCATCACTAGTACTGCTTTTGTTATTAACAGTTATCATGATGAGTACAGCAACTTATGCATGGTTCACTGCAAACAAAACTGTAACTATTGAAAGTATCGATGTAAATGTAGCTACTAGTTCTGGTTTACAAATTTCAACAGATGCTGCTAATTGGAAAACAAAGATTTCTAACTCTGATATAACTGCAGGTTATACAGGTTCTGTCAATGAATTTACATCAGAAATGAAACCAGTAAGTACTAATGGAGACGTTGATACAACAACAGGATACATGAAGATGTATTCAGGAAATGTTATCGCCAATGCAGCCGGTGATTTTATACTAACAAGTGAGGCTTTAACAGATCATATTGTTAATGAAACAAATGCAGGAAACTATATTGCCTTTGATGTTTTCTTAAAAACTGAGGATATAAATAAACCTATTTATTTAACTGTAGATTCAAACGTTATTCCTAAGAAGACTGACGCTGGAGCTGCTGGAGTAGATACAGGTTTAAAAAATGCTGCACGTGTTGGCTTCGTTGTTGAAGGAACCGGAACAACTACTGACTCTGCTGCAACATTAAGAGCTTTAAAGGGCGCTACAAAGAAGACTGTTACAATTTGGGAACCAAATGCTGATAGTCATACAGCTAATGGAGTAGCTGCTGCTGCTCAATACTATGCTACAACAACATTAGTTGCTGGAACTGGTAATGATACATTAGTATATTCAGGAATTAAAGCTGCAATTACTGATGGAATATTATTAGCTAAGACTAATCCAACTGATAATGCATCATCTTTTGAAACAATTTCAGATACTAGTGGTATTGCTAAATTAGTATCTACAATTGCTAATCCAACTGCTTATACTCAATTAATGACTCTACCTCAAGGTGTAACTAAGATAAGAGTTTATTTATGGGTTGAAGGTAATGATGTTGACTGTGAAAATAATGCATCAGGATCAAATATAACTTATAATATTGTATTAAGTCAAAAGTCTGAAGCATAATAAAAAATTAAAGAACCAAATTGGTTCTTTTTTTTTGTGAAATTAATGCATTGTAAGTAATATCTATGATATAATTTTAATGTATGCTTGAGGGTGAAAGAATGAATAATAAAATATTTACTTTTATTAAAAAATATCCTATTTATTTATGCCTAATATTATTCATATTTGCCGTCTTTGTTGTCGTAATAATTCCAACGTTTTCTGTGACTACAACATCCAGTGTTTGGGATGGTACAATTGCTTCTTCATTTGCATCAGGCAATGGGTCAAAAGAGTCACCTTATGAGATTAACACGGGCTCTGAACTTGCTTATTTTAAATCAGTATCTACAGCTAGTGATTACTTTAATAAATACTATAAATTAACTAATAATATTGATTTAAATAGTTTAGATTTTTCTAATACAAACTATGGTACTTTTAGTGGTAATTTTGATGGAGGAGGTTATTCTATTTATAACTTTAAAATAGAAAACTTTTCTACAGATAATACTTATGATTATTATGGTCTATTTTCTAATGTTACCAATGCTAGTATTTCTAACATAAATATTTATAATATTAACATAAACATTTCTAACAATACTACCACTAGTTATGTGGGATTACTTGCTAGTAATTTAACTTCTACAACGATTAAAGATGTTTCTATTTATAAATTAAAAATAAATATTACTAATTCCACTGTCTATGGAGGTGGATTAATAGCTAATGATATATCAGGTAATAGTTTAATTAATATTAATGCTGATGTATCTTCTAATAACACATCTATATCATCTTTGATATATAATTATTCATCTGCTTCATTAACCAATATATTGGTTTGTAACAATGGTTTAAATATATTTTCGAACAATTCATCAAGTGATATTTATACTTATACTATTGCAAGTAATAATATAACTTTTACCAATAATTATGATACTGATGCTGTTCTTAGCATATTAAATTCCAATAGTGATTATAAATGGAAATACTCAGATGCATCTATTAACTTAAGCACATCACAAAATGATACTTCCAATGATATAATTATTGAACATGATACAGGAATATCCAATAACGTAGTTTATGTTAATGATTTATCATCTGATGAGAACTATTATAAAGGACTTAATTATACGACCTCTACTGATGGAACTTTACCAACAGAAGTTGATAAAAATATTTACAATGATACAAATCTTGTTAAAGTACAAATGACTTATCTTGGTAGTGATCCATCAGGAACTTATAAAGGAACTGTTTCCTTAACTGAAAGCCAAGATGAATATGTATATTATAAATACTATACAATTGATACCAATGGAACATCTAATACAAGTGATGACTTTGTTAAAATTGAATTAATTGATAATCCTTTTGCAAATATGCCAAATAACATGGGATTTAATGGCTGGGTTACAACTTATAAAGATGCTAAAGTTTCCTATGAAAAAGATTATTTTTCAAGATATGTAACCATTCCATTAACTTATACCAATGGAGTTCCTAATCCAATTAATATTACCCTTAATGCTAAATGGACTGTTGCTAAAACTTATGAATTAACAAGTTCAAACTGGGGAAGTGCTTTTTCAGGACTTGATGAGTATGGCTTTCATGAATTAACTGATATTACATCTTATAACTATGATATGACAGGTTATTACGTTAAACATACAGCAAGCCGGGATTCATATTATTCAGGATATAATTATCGAGGACGTTATATTAGTACCTATTGTTATTCTCGGTATGGATGTACTTATTATACTAAAATATATGGAGAAAATTACGATCCTAGTAAAACATATTATGAGTTATCTGGTGGTCAAATAAGTGCAGTTAATTCAAAAAATCTACCTTTAGTACCAACAACCACACCAAACGTAATGAAGTCAGGAAACATGGGAGGATTCTATACAAAGGCTATAATTCCATATGGAGGATCAATAGTAGGCTATTACTCAAGTGATACAAACATTATTACATCTGGAACATGTGATTCTTATGGAGGATGTGAATATTACAAACTACTACAATATTATGATTCAAGTGGTAATGAAGAAACATATGATTCCAATAAAACATATTATTACTTAGCTGATCGAGATACGAATATTGTTATTTTGGAAAGTGCTATTTCATCAACGTGGAGTAGTGCAGAATCAAAGCCATTTACTTTAACAAGTTTATATAATGGAGTGGATTATCGATCTTCTTCATATATTGACTTACGCAGTAAATATATAAATTGTTATAATGATACAACGATACAATATGTTGAACTATATTCAACACAATCATCAATCAATAGTGATGAAGGACCAACAGGATACAATGATGAGGATAATTATATATACGGGAATTGGAAAAACCTTAAAATAGGCCGTGGAATAACTCATTATAATAATTATGTATCAGCCTATGGATTTATTGGTGGTAATAATTCATCATCAGGAAGCGAAAATGATATTTTAAAATATCGTTTAATTGTTGAAAGTGGATATTATCTTGTTGGATCCCTTACTACAGGACAATCAAGTGGTATTAATGTATATACTGAAGCCAAAGCCATTTATGGATCAGATTATGATCGCGCTTCAGGTAATAATGACAATCTTAATATTTACATTTGTATTGCGGGATCATGGGGTGGAAATATCCATGCCTCATCTAAAACAAATAATTATGTTAATGCTACTTATAAAAGTGGATCATTTGGCTCAGGAGAGTATTCAAATGTATCCGGTATCTATGTTGGAAGTAGAACCTATGGAACAACATATGCTATTCGTAAAGCTATAATTGAAGGCGGTTGGTTCTATGTTATTAATAGTGGACCAATTACTTCATCTGATTTAGCTAAAAGTAATGATACTCTTCTTTATGTTAAAGGTGGAGAAATTTACTATATCTTTGGTGGAGCTGGAAAATCTCCAACTTATGGAAATCGTATTGTTCAAGTGACAGGTGGTCTTGTTGATTATAGTGTTTTTGGTGGATCTAACGCTAACAAGGGGGACAATACTGATGGAAAACTAAATGGGTCAACATATGTTTATATAGGCGGCAATGCAACTATCGGTAAAGATGAACACTTAAACGATACAACACTAAATTGGGATGTTGAAGCTGGTTCAGTATTTGGTAATGGTAATGGTAGAACTGGTTATTCATCAATTGGCTCTGTTGAAAATTCAGTAGTTGTTATTGATGGGGAAGCAAACATAAAACGTAATGTCTATGGTGGTGGTAACTATGGTGCCACGGGTGTTGCATCTAATTATTCAACGACATATACTCATATTCATGTCATAGGTGGAACCATTGATGGTTCAGTCTATGGAGGTGGAAATAACAATGGATCAGGTTCCAGTTCCAAGACATCAACTATTACAATTAATATGCTTGCAGGATTGGTAAAAGGCTCAATCTATGGAGGATCAAGAACAACAGGTACAATTTATGGTTCAACGGATGTTCAAGTTCTTTCGGGGAATATTTCTACGGATGTCTATGGTGGAGGCCAAGGTAATTCCACTTATGTAGGTTCAAATACTAATGTTACGATAGGTTCAACATCATCTTCACCAAATATAAGTGGAGATGTCTATGGAGGATCTGAATTTGGTACTGTTAATTCAACTACGACAACTTCAACCGCCAACTCAAATACCACGAACGTAACTTTAGTAGATGGAAAAATAACTGGATCTATTTATGGAGGGGCAAAAGGTAGTAGTTCTTATGCACCATCTGTAAATGGTAATATTACGGTTAATATAAATGGAGGAACTGCAAGTTCAGTTTATGGAGGATTTAATCTAAATGGAAATCTTCGTGGCTCTTCAGTTGTAAACCTAAATAAGGGAACAATT
>CALMHN010000134.1 GCA_937863745.1 uncultured bacterium
CTGATGATCAAAAAGCTACTTGTCAATCGGAAGTATTAAAGGCACAAAAGCATTTTTATAAGAAGTTATATAAAATATTAACTAAATACGAAGAAAAAGGCTTATTTATATATGATGATGTTATAATCGAAACAGTATTTTTTGAATTAACTCCTTCTCAAGCTGGAAGTGGTTCAAGTGAATATGATAATTCATTTTCAACAGATGATGGTACAGCGTTAGATGATGCTTATAAGTTTGATCCTGATGAAGCGGAAGATAGTGATCCTGATATTGATGTATCTTATGATGATAAAGATCAGGCGGAGAAGTGGGCATCTTATTATGAAAAAGAAAAAGACACTTTAAAGACTTTGATAAGCAATTGTATAGCTTATTATACTTATTGTTATGGAATATATGGTTCTCCTAAAACTAATACTGCTAGTGATGGTTCTACTTATTTAACATGCCCTGATAGCGGTAATGTTACTAAGATTTATCAACCTGCTTTATTTGGTACTGAAACTAAGACTTATTGTGCAACGAATATAAGTGAAGATACTAATTCTAATACAGGTGTTCAAGCTAATGAATTAGGATTTTGGAAATATTTTACTAGTAGATGGATTCATGGCACAACGTTTCCTGACTTATTTAAGGCGTTCTTAGGAGTAGTTGTAGAAGATAATTATTATGATGATTGTAAAGCTAGTAATGATTCTTATCCTGGTGGGACTGTTTATTCTTATATAAATCAAGATGGAGAAGATGAAGCACACGTTAGTTATGATAGATATTTTGATTTCTTAAAAAATAGTAGATATTTTGATGGAAAAGCTCATTTACAAAGCCATTTTAAACAGGATGTTTTAGAACCTGCTGGCGTTGATTGCCTATCTAGCGATATTTGTTCTAATTCACTTGAAGCTGCTGGTTTATATGATGATTATGCTAAACAGCTAGAAGATGATAGACTAGAAATAATATATGATATAATTGATGTTTTAAATGATTATGGATTAGATATTTCTTACAATGGATATGGTTCAGAAGCTTTTGATGATCGTGATGCTGAAGAAGCTGAGCGTAACAGTTTCTATTGGCCAATTGGTAGTGATGAAATTACTAATAGAGATGGTATTGATTATGCTGATGGAACTCCGGCAAAGACTACAAAAGATATAATTCATTACTTTGGTGAATATACTGATCCAAATACTGGTGAAGTAATAAATAATCATGGTATTGATATTGCTGGTGATGAAGGTAAAACTAATGTTATTGCTGCTTATACAGGTACAGTTATATATGTTGTTAATAATTGTACTAAGGGAGATAAGACTTGTAATGAAGGGTTAGGTAACGAAATCATTTTACAACATGATAATGGAGATTATACAGTTTATGCTCATTTAGGAAGTATAGATTCAGCGGTTGTTCTTAGTGCTAAGATACAAAAAGGTCAATTGATGGGTAAGGTTGGTATGACAGGCAATGTTAGTCAGGCTGAACTTTATTATGAGTTAAGAATTGGTGGAAATGATGTTTCTTGTGCCGTAAATCCTCTTGATTATACTAAAGCTGGTCGTAGTGTTGGTGATGATGGTGATGGTGATGATGATTATCGTCCTGTTGGTCCATCAACTGGGTATGGTGCTATTTCTACGAGATTTAGTGGTATGTCTTTAACTAAAGAAGAATTTGTTACTAAAGTAAAAAAATATTGTAGTACTCATGGTGGTAAAATCGCTGGTGAAATTTGTAGTAATCCTGATGTTGTTTATGATACTTCTAAATCGGCGGATGTTAATCCTACTTTAGTTGTTGTAAGAGCAATCGTTGAAGGAAATAGTCCTGGTAGTGGTCATAACTACTGGGGTATTGGATGTACTAATGGTGGCGGAGTTGCGGCTTGTTATTCATTCTCTAGTTTAGCAGATGGTGTTAGAGGATTTGCTAATGTTGCTAAAAAATATAATACATTAGCTGATATGATGAAAAAATATGCTTACATTGGTAAATATTGGTTTAACCCTGGTAGTTGGGGTGATGGAGGATGTAAATATTTTCCTTATATAAAGAAATATTTAAGTTCTTCTAGAATTACAACAGTAAATTCAGCTTGTGCTTCTGGTAAGTCTTGTTCAGGTTCTTCATGCGTTCCTACAACGGCAGAGGATCAAAATGCTTATGCTAATTGGCAAGTAGCTGATAAAATGGGTCCTTCTTTATATAATGTATTTGGAATTTAGGTGATATTATGTTAGATAATTTAAGTCAAGAACAAAAACATGTTTTAATTTATTGGATATTATTTGGTGTAATATTTGCTAGTCTTGCCATCTTAATATCTTATATAACGATAAGTAAGAAAAGTGAAGAAACTTTTGTTGATACAGATTATGGTGTAGTAACAGATTACAATCGTTATTACACGGTTAAAAATGCTATTATTAAATACCTTTCTTATGTTAATAGTAAAGATAGTGATAGTATATATGAGGTATTGGATACTTCTTATATAAATGATAATAGTATTACTAAAGATAATGTATTAAGTAAGGTAGAAAATTATAATGTAGCTATTAGTTATAAATCAAATAAAATGTGTTATAAAAGAATAGCTAAGGGAATTACTAGTTATGAAGTAAGAGGTAGTATAATATCTATGAATACAAGTTCATATTTAAATGATAAATATTATAATATTATACTTGATGAAAATAATATTACATTTACTATTAAACCTATTGATGAAAGTACTTTTATAGGTGATTGTCATGAGTAAGATAAAAGAATTTATTAAAAAATATAAAATCACAATTACAGTATTTGCTATAGTAATTTGTATAGCTGTAGGAATTATATTATATAATTATATAGGTGGTTTAAAAATATATCATGATCCTTCTTTAGAGGGTGGTGTAGATACCTATGAAATTAAGCAATTAGATGCTAATGAATATGAAATAGCTAATGTTGATGAAAGTGATATATTTGAACAATATTATAAAGAATTTATGAGTTTATTAGTTAATAATCCAAGTGAAGCATGGAAGTTATTAACAGATAGTAATAAGGATTTAAGATATCATGGAGAGTATTCTAAGTTCTTAGAAGATATAAAATTATTTGCATCAACATCAAGAATGAATGCTGGTATTGATAGATATTCTTATAGTGAATCAGGTCATAAAGTTATTGTTATTGATAAAAGCAATTATAGTTATTCTTTTTATGAAGATGGAGTATGGAATTATAAAGTTAGTATAAATGGTCAAGTAGCTAGTTAATGAAAGGAGGTACTTATATGGATAATAAGAATGTTAATGATATTGAAAATAAAAGTAATAATATTAATAATAGTAATTTATCTAATGAAGTACCTCAAGATGAAAATAATCAACCAAAACCGGGAGATAAAGTTGGTACTGGTCAAGTATTAGATGAATATGGAGAAGTTAAAGATAGTAATACAAAAGAAGCTTTAAAGGCTGCTCTTAATGTTGGTGCTGCT
Source organism: uncultured bacterium (assembly GCA_937863745.1). Lineage (GTDB taxonomy): Bacteria > Bacillota_I > Bacilli_A > RF39 > UBA660 > UBA6985. The sequence continues at coordinate 3,500 of CALMHN010000134.1, forward strand.
ATTGCTTCAGGTGGTTCTAGTGCAGGTGCAAGTGCAGGTGCAAGTGCGGCAGGTGCAAGTGCGGCAGGTGCTGCTGCTAAATCAGGTGCAACAAGTGCGGCTAAAGCTGGTGCAACAAATGCTGCTAAATCAGGTGCAACAAATGCTGCCAAGTCAGGTGCAACAAATGCTGCCAAGTCAGGTGCAGGTAATGCTGCTAAGGCTGGTTCATCAAATGGCTTTAATGCTGGGAAAGATGCATTAAAACCTGGTGGTAAAGGATTTCGTGGTGGTGGAAGTAATTCTGCTAAAGATACTTTGGATAAAGTCAGTAAATATGGTGATAAAGCAATTGGTGTTGTTGCCGATAAATTAGATAAAGTACCTGGAGTTTCTAAGTTTACTGAAGAAAATAAAGATACTTTTCAGGGTATTAATAATGCTTTTGGAGCTTTGGGAAGCGCTTTAAATGGAGATCTTAAAGGTGCTAAGGATAGTGTTGATGCTTTAAAGAAAAATGCTAAAAATGTTGTTAAAGAAAAGATTATGAAGGCTCTTCCAGGAATTATTCTTAGTTTGGTAATTGCATTTGTAATATTTATTGCTATTGTTGGTCCTGTTTTAGGTGGTTATTTAGGTATAACAGAAAAGATTGATGAAATTAAAGAGGCAGTATCTAATTTTGTAACAGATTTAACAACGGAAGATTACAATGATGTTATGCGTCATCTTGTTGGTGATACACCTGGATATGATTCTTTAAGTGAAAGAAGAAAGAGATTGCTTGCTGCTTGTGCATTAGTTATTGATACTCCTTATAAAACAGGTGGTAGAGCGACATCTAATTATCGTTCTGGTGTTCCTGCTGATGGTTTAGATTCAGGTGGATTTATTGAATGGACTTTGTGGAATGCAACAGGTTCTAATCCTGGTTATTTAACTTCTTCACAAATTTCTCAAGAAGTAGGTATAACATTTGAAATTATAAGTGAAGATGAATTATTACCTGGAGACTATGGTTTAACAAAGATAGATTCGGCTGATTTAGCTGGTACTAATTCCGTGGGCATTTATGCTGGTAATGGTAAATGGTATCATATGGAAGCAGAAGGTGTAGTTCGTAGTTCTTATTCAGGTTATACTGTATTTTTAAGAAGAATTGGTATAGATGATGGTACAACTTCTAATGCAAGTGGTAGTAGTAATGTTAATGTAAGTGATTCAGATAAAGTTAATAAATTTTTATCAGTAGCTCAAGATGCTATTGGTAAAATACCTTATTACTATGGAGGAAGTGCTAAAGTTTCTGGTTATGATGGAAATAACTTTGGTGCATCAATTACACCTAATTCTTATAATAGTAGTAATGGTCATTATTTAAGTGGTTTAGATTGTTCCCATTTTATTGATTGGGTTGCTTGGACTTCTTTAGGTGATAATTTAGGTAATGGAAATACTTCTACACTTTGGAGTAAGGGCAAAGAAATAAATGAAAGTGATTTACAGCCTGGTGATTTAGGATTCTTTGGTAAAGCTAATACAACAGATAATCATGTCGGTATTTACTATGGTGATGGCATATGGATTCATGAATCTAGTACAGCTAACAATGTTGTTAAGAGCTCAACAATTCAATTTAATTATTTTGTAAGATTAAATATTTTATCTTAGAAAGGAATATTATGAAGAAAATACTATTTATAATTATATGTATAATATCATCAATAAGTATTGTTTATGCAGAACCTAATGTTCCTTTTATAGATCATTTTACAAATGATATTGCTTATGATCAAAACAATAATATTATTAGTAATACCTGGGCTTATGATGAGAATAATTATTATCCATTTGTATTACTTGATGACAATGGTAGAGTAACAACTAGACAGGGAGATTTAAATTCAACAAGTGATACAACAGGTAATCTTACAATAAGTGCTAATATATTTTATAAGATTAAAAATAAAAATATATATGTAGAGATAAGTGATGGAAGTAATACATATAGTTATAAATTAAATAGTAGTAATAACTTTAGCGAAACTAAAAGCATTAATGCTAGTAAGTATAATATATTATCAGTTTATGTGGAAGATGATATAAATGGTAAATATATTCCTAGTTATACTAATTATATAGAAATTAATGATAAGGATAATAAAGAGATAGTATTAGATTATTCTAAATATAAAGTACCTGTAAGTAAGATTATAGTAATAGTAATATTAAGTGTCATATTTATTATAATAGGTTGTTTGTTATTTATTATTTATAGAAGTTATAAAGATTAGTGGGTGAATTATGAAGAAAATATATATGTTAATTATTTGTTTATTAATATTACCTAGTGTAGTACTTGCTGATAATTATTCTAAAGTTACAATTAATGCTGTATTTTCTAGTGATATATCAACTGATAATATTGCTTCTTTAAGAATTTATCTTGAAGGAGATAATTTTTCGAAAACTCAATATACTTTAAAGAAAGACAATAATTATTCTTTAGTATTAACTAATAGTGTTCCTTTAGGCAAAATAGTTTTTGATTATGGTCTACCAGTAAGTGATGAAAATAAAGTGGATTCATATGGGCAGTTAAATATAAAACCTAGTATATCTTATGATGGAACTACTGCTAATATTCATTTAAAAGTGACTTATGATGATATTATGAATAGTAGTATAGGTGATGTATCTGCTAATAGTATAAATGATCGTAAAAATGGTATTATAAGTTCTAGTAGTGGAAGTAGTTCATCTAGTACAACAACAAGTATAAGTAATACTACAAGTACTACGAGTACTACAAGTGTTACGACTACAACGGATGAAGAAATTAAAATTGGAACTACTACAACTAGTACAACAAAAGTTATATATGATAAAAGTAATAATAGTAGTAGTAATAGCAATAGTAATAATTCTTTTATAAGTGGGATTGATAGTAAACTATTTATGATTATTATTATAATTTGTGTTATAGTAGGTGTTATAGGTTTTATAGTTGTAAAAATTATTAAAGCGGGTAAAATGATGTAGTAAAAAATATTGTATTATATTATAATATGTTTTAGTGAAAGGGGATATTTATGAAACTAAAATTAGGTTTTAAAGTTACGCCAAAAGATTTAACTATATTTGCTATTTTTTGTGTTTTTTTGCTTTATTTTTCTTCTATAGCAGTAGCTAATATTTATGCGTTAATAAATGATGGCGAATTTTATGGCTTTAATCCAATTGAAGGATTAACTTTTAAGTATCTTCCAGTTACTTTACTTGTATTCTTTGGTATTTTAATTGCTATATTTTTTTCAGTATCTTCTAGTATATTTGAAAAAACTTCAGGTGTAGGTATTGTTCTTGGTCAGCATGAATCTAATGGTTATTCTCGTTGGTTTACTGCTAAGGAAATGAAAAAAGCTTATAAAGTATTTAAAGTTGGAGTTAAAGATATTACAGCCGAGGCTGCTGGTGTCGTATTTATAAATGATGGCAAAGATATGTGGGTTGATGATTCGGAAAACCATACATTAGTTATTGGTTCTACTGGATCTGGTAAAACTACAGCGGTAGTTGAGCCTTTAATATATAGTTTGATTAAACATGGTGAATCAATGATTTTAACCGATCCTAAAGGTGAGTTATATATTAACCATGGTACATTACTTAAAGCTAGAGGATATAAAATAATTATTTTAAATTTAAGAGATCCTCAAAGGGGTAATGCTTGGAATCCTTTAACAATGCCTTATAGATTATATAAAGCAGGTAATATTGATAAAGCAACTGAGTTAATAGATGATATAGCTTCAAACATCATGATTGATAAAAGTGCTCAAGATCCATTTTGGGGTGAGTCTGCTTCAGATTATTTAT
>CALMHN010000135.1 GCA_937863745.1 uncultured bacterium
CCCCTGCCATTTAAAATATTAAAACTCTAGATTGATTTCTAGAGTTTTTTTTATTAAATATATTGTTTAATATTTAAATTAATAATTTATGAAAAGGAACTTATTTCTAGTTTCCTTAATATAATATGCTTCCTTAATTTTGTAATTCAGCAAATGTAACACTAATTGAAGGTATAGTTTTACTTGCACCTAAAACTGTAGTATAACTATAATCTCCATCTACTGTTCCCCATAATTTAACCATATCATCTTCAAGCAACTTTTTCTTTGAATCAAACATGCCATCAAGATAAGTAATATATATGCTATCATCACATACATATCCGCTATCGGAAAAACTATTTTTAGTACAATTAACTCTTACTAAATAAGAATAATCATTTATAACTTGGGCTACTTCTCCAAACCAATAAACTCTAGTTCCTTTATATGATTCTGAATCACGTAAAACATCTTTATAATTTAATTTTTTACATGAATTTTTATAATCTTTCATCTCTTTAGTTTTAGCTTCTTCTTCTTCTTTTTCTAAAGTATCAATCGTTTTATCGACCTTATTACCTGATGCATCATAAATATTTAGAAGTTCATTTTCTTTTTCAGTACTATAAGAATTACTCATATCACTTACTTCTACATACCCTATTGAAGTTGTATTATCAAAGCAAGTATACTTTGCTATGTCAATATTTTTAATTTTCTTAATTTCAGTCATTGTTGAAAATAATGTTGTTGCTGAAAGAGCACAAGAATATAAACTACTAACATTATCATTATTTATAATAACATTATATGAATCATGATCATTTTCACTAACTAATGTAATAGTCTCATCATCTCCACTTATACTATTCTGTATTTGTGATTTGATTGTTTCTTTCTCTTCATCCTTTTTTTGCGTCGTTGTTGTGTTTTCTTGTTGATCATTTGATGTATCACTTTGTAGATTTTTAGAAGGAGTTACAACTCCAGCTGCTATGAAAAAAACAATTGGTAAAATTACAGCAACTTTAGTTAAATCTTTCTTATCCTTCACAAATTTAGAGATAAAATTACTATAAATAATTGGATATAAACTAATACCAACCAATATAAGTAAAAATCCCTCACCTTTTGGCATTTGCGTTAAGCCACCTAATATAAAAAGTGACCCCAGTGAATATCTAATAAAATCCGAGAATTCATTAGACGCCCTCTTCTTTTCTTTTTTCTCCATACTACACTCCACCTCTCATCGTTATTGTAAATCTAATAAGTAACTTTTACAATTGAAAATTAAAACACATAATTATTGGAATAAATTTATATTAGTTTTACTAGATTTATGATGCTTATATTCAAGATAAATTTTTTCGGAAAATATCGTAGCAAATTTCTATGTATCATGAAAATCAAATCTAATAAAGATTACTTCTAAGTTTAATATATTAAAATTTTTATTTGTTTTGATATATTTTCAATTGCTCAGATTGTTTTATAAAAAATATATTAGTTTTTTCTAATATATCTTTTCTCCAAGATAGCTTCTGCATTTCCTGATTCAGCTCTAATATTTACTATTATTTCATGTTTCATTTGCATTAATTCTTTCTTGTTATTCGAATTTAATACATAGTAATTCACAAATATTTCAGCTTCTTTATATAATTTGTTTTTAACATATAAATTCACTAGCCAATTTAATCTATCAATAGTATGGAATTCTTCATAGAACACTATAATATATTCTAATCTTTTATAGTCTGATTTTGATATATTATAATTTAAATCATTTAATTTAGATATAATATCCATGAAATTATTAAATATATTAACGTGATGAGTTCCAATGGTAATAAATGTTTTATTACTTATGTCATCGGTTAATTTAATTACATATTCTCTTGCGAATTTTAAGTAATTAGTTAATTGTTCTAAATTATTAATTAAATTAATATCTAATAATAGCAATTTATCTGGATCATTTATGTAACTTAGTCTTAATTCTTTTAGTGATTTGTTATCTAGTTTTAAACTAGAAATAATTTGTTTTCTTAAATCTAATACTTTTAAATATGATTCATTAAAATATCTAGAAATATCTTCACATGAATAATTATATTTTATATATAATGTTTCAATTTCTTTTTTTAATGCCTTATTATTTTCTTTTTTCTTTTCTTTATTTCTTGCTGATTTAGCACGAGAAATATCATTCTTACTTATTAAATTAGTATTTAATAATCTTTTTTTACTTGTCATTATTCTTCCAAGTGTTAAATAGCCATCTGGATCATCTTCGATCATTTCTTTGGCAGTGTATCCTCTTAATAAATACATCCTTACTTTACTATCAGTTTCATAGGTACCTGATGGTGCAAAGAGTTGATATTCTTTTATTCCTTGTTCAGTTAATATTCCATCTTCAATAAACTTAGAAATGGTTCTTGATAACCATGCTTTATTTATTAATGTTTCATGGCTATTAAATTTTGTCATAATATCTGATTGAGTATAGCCTTGTCTTATTAATGATAATACTTCTTGCTTATAATTATCCATTTTTTCTATTTGCTGTTGTTTAATAGTATGTAAGCATAGATACTTTCGATTTTTTAAAGAATAAATGGTATTCATTAATTTATGTTTTTCTATGTTTAAATGCCTACTTATATAATTATAGGTATATCCTTCATTTAATAAATTTATGATATTTATTTCTTGCTCAGTTAATAAATTATCTATTGGCTTTTGTTCATATATTTTTCCAGCATATCCATTTCTCTTTTGTTTAATACCTGTTTTGTATTCTTTTTTTACCATGCTTACATAACTTTTAGAAATATGATATTTTTTTTGAATTTCTTCATATGGTAAACCATCTTCAATTGATTTATATATCAATTCTTTTTTGGGTGTTATTTTTACTTGTCGATATTTTAAATCTTCTTTTGTTATACGATTCCTTTCAAGCAAAATATTAGTATAACGACTTAGAGTACCACGAGTTAAATTTAATGTTTTAGCAATTTCTATTGGATATTTATGTTCTCTAATTAAAGTTTCAACTTTATCAATGTTATCTTCAATAATAGTTTTTTTCTCTTTAGTTATATGGTTTATTTCAGGATGTGTTTTTAATATTCTAGATATTGATTGAGTTACATCATAGTAATCATGATTAGTTTCTGCTTGAATATATGTCTTAGATTTTCCCTGAAGTAAATATTTTAATACTAATTCATCAAACAAGTCATTTTCTTCTTGTTTTCGTGTTTCTAAATATTGTTTTACTTCTTCTTCCGTGATTAAATTACTTTCAACTAAATATCTTTTATATTTTAAAGCTGATTGTAATGATATATTTAGAGTTGATGCTATTTCATGAAGATTAAGTCCCTCTTTTAAATATTCTAATTCTTTATTATGTATTTCAATTAATTGTTGAGCTGTGTGTTTCATATTTATCCACCTATGTTTTATAATAGCATCTTTTTACTATTTTAATAAAAAAAATATAATTTTTTAGATTATATTTTTAATATTTGTAGAATCCTTCTCCTGATGAAAATCCTAATTTGCCTTCATCAATATATTTTTTTAAAGTGGATGCCATTAATTTGAAATTGTATGGTGCTAAGAATGATGGAATATGTGTATACATTAGTATTATGTTGTATGCTGTTTTTAATCCAACTTTGTCTAATATTTCAAATGGTCCTTCTGGTGCACCAGTTCCCATTTTCCAAGCTATATCAATACTCTTAACATCTGATATTCCATTTACATATAAGTCTAGTGATGCAAATAGAAATGGTATAAGCATTGAATTTAATAAGTATCCAGCTTTTTCTTTTTTTACTGGAAGTGGAATCATATTAATATTTGAAGCAAACTTGATAATGGTATTAAAACTATCTTCCGATGTATATTTTTGTCCCATGACTTCTGCTGTATTATTTTTCCATATAGAATTGGCAAAGTGAAGAGCAAGAAACTTATCACTTCTACCAGTAAACTTAGCCAATTTAGATGGTAATAAAGATGATGAGTTTGTAACAACTATGGTATCTTCTTTTAGTAATCCAGATGCTCTTTTATAAAAAGATGATTTAACATCCATATCTTCTGCAAGTGATTCAATTACTAGATCTGCATCCTTTAAAGCACTTGGCATATCTATATTAATCTTTATATTATTATAAGCATCTTCTACTTTTTTTAGATATTGATCTTTATTAAATTCTTCAGTACCTGAAATACCTCTAGCCCATTTATCTAAAGTTTTACCATCACTTGATGCCATTTGATTTATAGTATCAATATAAGTGCTTTTTAATTTATCTAATTTTGGTTGAGTATGAGCAATACTGCATTCTTCTCTTAACCAAATTGTTACAGGGAATCCACAGAACGCCACTTGAAAAGCAATTTGACTTCCAAGTACTCCACCGCCAGCAACAACAACATTTCTTATTTCCATATTTATCATATCCTTTATAATAAAATATTAGCATTTATATTTGTTTGTTTCAATAAGAAAGCATGTTTGAATACTAGACTATTTACTATTGTGCTTGTGATAAAGCATCATTTACGGCTTCAATAATTCCTTCACTGGAACGTGTTGCTCCTGATACTGTTGAAACTGTAGTTGATTGTTTAGAGATAATAGCATTTTTTATTGTACTCCAAGCTTTTGTAAAGAATTTATCTGTATCATTTGTTGAAACTAAAGTAATGCTTGAAATCTTGCCATTAGAAATTGTTACTGTTACTTTCGTATATGGTTTGTAACCTGTTCCAGTACCTGTGTAAGTTCCATCTTTATAAGTTGTAGATGTTGATGAAGATGCAGTAGTCGTTGCGGTAGTAGTAGTTTTTGTTGTAGTACTAGTGGTTTTCGTTGTAGTTGTTCCAACACTTGTTGTGGTTGTTTCACTTGCAATTGTTGTTTCTACCTTTTGTGCTTCTTCTGCTTGAGTTAAAGCATTGTTAACCGCTTCTATTATTCCCTCACTAGAACGTGTTGCTCCTGATACTGTATTAACATCTGTTGATTGTTTAGATATAATAGCATTTTTAATAGTATTCCAAGCTTTATTAAAGAAGCTTTCTGTTTCATTAGATGAATATACTGTTATATCTGTAATTTTCCCATTAGAAATTGTAACTGATACTTTTAAATTGGGTTTATATCCTGTACCTGTTCCTATGTAAGTTCCATCGGCATATTTAGAAACGGAAACTTCAGATGTTGATGAAGTATCTATATAATTAGAGGCAATCTTATCTGTAGCTAAATATAAACCTGTAGTCCCGGCAACGGCAACTGCCACTGCTGCATATTCATTTACCGCCTTTTTATTTAAAGCTAAATGAGCATTGTTTTTAGGACATATCTTTGTACAGTTTAAACAATTTATACATTCTCCACTTGTAACATAGTCAACATTATCAAGATTAATTCCCATAGAACATTTATGAGTACAAGCTTTACAAGGTGAACAAACTGTTCTTTCTTTCTTAATACTCAAGATTCTACCTTTTGATACGATAGAAAATATAGCTCCAAGAGGACATAGATAACGGCAAAAGAACCTTTCAACAAATAAGTCACCAATAGTGATAAATACGAGTATTATTAATCCTATTAAATAATTATTAAAAGCATAAGTTGGATTAGTTAACTGCATTAAAGCATCCCATGAACTAGAACCTGATGGAATAGTTACTAATGATGTCCAAATAAAACATGTAATAAATATTAGTACCACATATTTTAGATATTTTAAATAAGAATCCACTTTAGGATTTATTTTATATTTTATTTTAAAAACTTTCTTACCTATTAGATTTACTATATCGTTATAGGTTCCAAACATACACATCCATCCACAAAAGAATCTACCAAAGAAAATAGTCGATAATAATAATACTATTATTAAGGAAGTATCTCCAATTATTGAAGCAAAATTTGCAGTGAATATATCAACAAATAATACTTTTATTTCTAGAAATGCTGACCCTACTAAGCCGGGTAAGAAAATTAAAAATAATATTTGAACGATTAATCTTATTATTTTATTTATATTATATTTTTTCATTTACACTCCTTTATATGAAATTTTGAATTTGTTATTATTAACTTATTTTTTAAGTTATTAGATAAATAAATATGATGATGTTTATCAATGATAATAGCATCTATATTATTTAAATTATTTATAGTATTTAAACTGGAAATTCCTTGGACAAAAAAACCTGTTGATAATCCTTCAGCATCGAATGATGAATCAGCAATAATAGTTATACTTTTTATAGATGTAGCAGGACGTCCATCCTTTGGGTTAATGATATGATTCCCACGTTCATTTGTTCCTGATGTTACAATAGACTTATTGGATAAATTCAAGTATCCCATGATTTCTCCAGTTTTCTTAAAAGGATCTTGAATACCTACTTTCCATGGTTCTCCTTTAAAGTTACCTTTAACAAAGATATTACCTCCTAAATCAATTATGGCATCATCAATATTATATTTGTTTAAGATATCAACTATTTTATCTGTTGCATATCCTTTTACCATTGAGCCTAAATCTAAAGACATTCCTTTAACTCCTAATTTAACTAAATTAGGTTCTTTAAGCATTATGTTTTTATAATTAACTAATGTTAAATAGTCTTTCGTCTTTTTCTTATTATGAATAGCATCAATCAATGGTTTAATAGTTATATCTCCATAGCCATCGGTAATATTGGAATAAGTAAGGCTTTTTTTGATTATATTATAAACTTGGGCATCAACGGGGACATAATCTAAGGATTCATTAATATGGGTTACATCACTGGTGTCTTTATATATAGAACAAAGATCATCTAATTTATATAATAAAGTTAATATTTCTTGTTCGGCTTCAGCATTATGAGCAAATTCAAGATTTACTATAGTGCCAAATACATATAAGTTTTTAATATTAATCACTTCCTTAGGAACAATAATATATAAGAAATATGAATGTTAAATGAAAATTATATTTTTATTGAAATAAATTAATAATATGCTAGAATAGTAGTTATTTAGGGGACAATGGTATGGATAGTTACAATTTTTTATATACATGTGATAAGAATTATTTTCCTCATATGTATACTTCCTTATATTCTCTATTATTACATCATCAAGATTGTTTTACAACAATTAATATTATTGAGGATGGTTTTAGTGAGTCCGAATATTCCAAGATAAATGGACTTAATAAACTATTTAAAAGTACTAAGATTAATATATATCCAATTAGCATTGTTTCTAATTTGATTAATTATTATGAAATTCCTAAATGGCGTGGTACTGATATTGCTAATGCTAGATTATTTGCAGGTGAAATATTTAGTGGCATTGATAAATTATTATATATTGATAGTGATACCTTAATATTAAATAGTTTAAAAGATTTATTTAATAAAAATTATGATTATCCTGTTAATGCTGTAAGAGAATTAGAAATACCTTTGCATTTTAAAAGTGCTAATGTTAGAAATTATTATAATAGTGGTGTATTAATGTTTAACTTAGAAAGCCTTAGAAAAATGGATTATTTAAGTGTTATAAGTGATACTTTAAAAGATAATCAAATACCATTACTATTTCCTGATCAAGATATTTTAAACTTAACATTAAGGGATAAAATTGGTGACTTAACACCAGATTATAATTTGGTTCCTTTGATATGCCAAATGATGAATTATCCTTATCTAGCTAAATATAAATTTAAGTATAATAATGAAAATTATTATTCATATGATGAGATTTGTAATTCATTAAATAAAATACATATTGTTCATTTATTAGGTGGCTTATTTGGTAGGCCATGGGATAATAATAAGATTAATCCTTATAATAAATTATATGAAGAATATAGAACTATTTGGGATAAAGATTTTACAAGAGAAGAAAACGATTTGTTCTTAACAAAAATGCTTACCACTCCATTGTTAAATGTTTTATTCGTTTCTCTAATGCCTGCTGATTTTGTATTATCAACGAAGAATGAATTAATTAATTGTTTTTACAAAAAAGGTAAAGCCCAATAGGTTTTACCTTTAAAATATACCTTCTATTTCATTTATATCATTTAATTTTATATCTTCATATGCTGGTTCTTTTGGTAATCCTGGCATTGTAACAATTGATCCAAGAAGAACTGTTATAAAACTTGCGCCATTGTAAAGTCTTACTTCTTTTACATGAATTGTATTATTAATTGGAGCTCCAAGAGAAGCAGGGTCATCACTTATAGAATATTGAGTCTTAGCTATACATATAGGTAAATTATTTCTTTTTAATTTATTTATATTGTTTATTTGTTCTAACGATTTTTCTGTATATTCTATATTATTTGAGTGATAAATGTTTTTCGCAATTAATTCTATTTTATCTTTAATAGGTAAATTGTAATCATACAATGGTTTATATTCATTTGTATCTTTTAAATCAAATATTTTATTGGCAAGTTCTACTGCGCCTTTTCCACCTTTGGTATAGGCTAGAGATTCCACAAATTCAGCATTGTTTTTTTCACATGTTTCTTTAATTAATTTTATTTCATTTGGCGTATCTGTATTAAACTTATTTAAGCATACAATAACTGGAATATGATATTGATTCAAGTTATTAATATGTATTTCTAGATTAGGTATTCCTTTTTTTAAGCCTTCTATATTTTCTTTTAGTATTTCTTCTTTAGGAATTCCTCCATTGTATTTTAATGCTTTAATAGTTGTTACTAAAACAATTGCACTTGGTTTAATACCTGCTATTGGACATTTAATATCAAGGAATTTCTCAGCACCTAAGTCGCTTCCAAATCCAGCTTCCGTAATTACATAATCCGCTAGTTTTAAAGCAGTATTTGTAGCAATAATACTATTACATCCATGAGCGATGTTAGCAAATGGTCCCCCGTGAATAATGGCTGGTGTATGCTCAAGTGTTTGTACTAAATTTGGCTTTAAGGCATCTTTCAATAGTACAGACATAGCATCTGCTACTTTTAAATCAGCTGCATAAACAGGTTTGTTATCATATGTATAACCTATTAGAATTCTATTTAATTTTTCTTTTAAATCTTTTAAATCTTTTGACATGCAAAATATCATCATTATTTCACTAGCTGCTGTTATTTGAAAATGATCCATCCTTTTAATTTCTTTTTTTAGAGATGTTCCTATTTCAGCATTTCTTAGAGCACGATCATTCATATCCATACAACGATAAAAAGAAATGGTTTCTGGATTAATATTTAATTTATTCCCTTGGTACAAATGATTATCAATAGCTGCACATAATAAATTATTAGCTGACGTAATAGCATGAAAATCACCTGTGAAATGAAGATTAATATCTTCCATAGGTACAACTTGTGACATTCCTCCACCAGTTGCTCCACCCTTTAAACCAAATACTGGTCCCATTGATGGCTCTCTTAAAGCTAAGCAAACACTTTTGTCTAATTTATGCATGGCATCTGCAAGTCCTATACTAACGGTTGTTTTACCTTCTCCATATGGTGTTGGACTAGTTGCTGTTACTAAAATCAACTTGCCGTTTTTATTTTGCTTTATATCTTCATAGTTAATCTTAGCTTTATATTTTCCATATAATTCTATATTATTTTCGATATGTAGTTTTTTAGCTATAGTCTTTATATTGTTCATTTTGTTATTATGAGCTATTTCAATGTCTTCCATGATATCCCTCTTTTCAACATTTATATTATAGTATAAAACCAAACAAAAAGAACTAACCAATTGATTAGTTCTTCAAATCATACTTTTAGTTTATTTTTGATTGAATCATAGAAATTAGCATTTGTTGTAGCCATATATGGAGTTAACCATAGGTAACCAATTCCAAATGTAATTGTAGCTAATATAGCCCAGCCAATGAAACTTAGTTGTAATACAAAGTAATCCATCTTATGGCCATTCATGATTTCTTTACTCTCTTTAATTGCAGCCATGGCATCTATTTTTGGATCATCAATGATGATATACATTACTTGTGAATAAGATATCGCAGCAATGATTCCAGGAACAATTAATAGTAAAGTCCATAGAGTTGTGAATATAGCAACTAAAATAACTGTTAATATAACTACACCAATTAAATTGGTATAACTAAATAAATCGTTAACTTTAGCATCTTTACCACGGGCAATATTCATAAAATATCCTACTAAACCAACAGCAATAGTACCATCTATTAGAATACCAACTATTGAGTTAAGTAGTTCTGTTGCATCCTTGCTTAGTCCAGCTGCTTGGGAAATCCAATAAACTAAACCACTTATAGCTACAACAATAATTGCATAAACTAGAACTGTTAGAACACTTGTGCCCC
>CALMHN010000136.1 GCA_937863745.1 uncultured bacterium
TTACAATTATATAGATTATCTAATACAGAAGTTGATGAAGAACGTGAAAAGTATGAAAATGCTATGCGTATAATTGAAGCATTAACAGAAATATTAAATAATCCTGCAAAATTGGATGCGGTTATTAAATCTGAATTAAGAGAAATTAAGAAACAATATGGTGTTCCTCGTAAGACTGATCTTGAAGATGAAGTTAAGGATATTAACTATCGTGAAGAAGATTTAATAGTTAAAGAAGACGTTGTTGTAGTATTAAGTGCTCAAGGATATTTGAAGAAAGTAAGTACTAAGTCTTATCAAGCTGCTAATGGAGAAGAAACTGGTATGAAACCGGGAGATTATGTTGTTAATATATATGAGACAACAACTCTTAATAAGATACTTGTTTGTACTAAGTTGGGAAATTATATTTATGTTCCTATTAATTCTATTCCAGTATTTAAGTGGAAAGATATGGGTAAACATATTAGTAATTTTGTTACTATTGATCCTAATGATGAAGTGGTTGCCTCATTTATTATTGATGATATAACACCTGATAGAGATATTGCAGTATTTACTAAGAATGGAATGGTTAAACGTATTCCTTTATCAAGTTTAATGGTTGCCCGTTCTAATAAACTTTATACTTATATTAAACTTAAAGATAATGATGAAGTTAAAAATGTTAATATTGCAAAAGAAAATACTATGATAGTTACTAAATCAGGATATTATATTAGTTATAAGACTAAAGAAATACCTGAAACAACATCTGGTAAATCATCAGGAGTAAAGGGTATTAATTTACATGATGATGAAGTAGTATCTGGATTAAATTATGATGATAATGATGAATATTTAAATATATTTACCAATAAGAAAACGGCTAAGAGAGTTAAATTAAGTGAGCTTAGTCAACTAAGTAGAGCTAAACGTGGTAGTCAAGTTATTAAGAAAGTTAAAACTACTAATTATGAAATAATAAGTGCTTTAATTACTTGTACACGTGATATTATTGGTCTAGATTCATTTGATGAAGTAGGTACATTAAAAAATACTGATATATCAATAATGGATATAGCATCAACAGGTTCTAATATTGCAAGTAATACTTTCTATAAAGCTTTTGTATATGCAAATCCAGTTAAAGAAATAGTATTACCTAAAGATCATGTTAAACAGGAAAAAGTTGAAGAAGAAACCGAAAAACAAGAGGAAATAAACTTCATCGATGATTTTAAATTATAGAAGTCAATTATTGACTTCTTTTTCTTTATTGTATTGAAAATATTTATGACATAACATATAATTGATATTAAGATAGAGAGGTTAATAATTATGAAGAAAAAATCGGGGTTCACACTTGTTGAGTTATTAGCTGTTTTAATTATTCTTGCAATAATTATGGTTATTGCTATACCGGCTATTCTTAATGTTATGGAAGATGCAAAGAAGCATTCTTTTTATATGTATGCATTAAGCATGGAGCAAAAAGCTTTAGCTAAATATACGGATGATATTAATACGGCAAGTTTGAGCGCGCTTACTTGTACTACATATAATATATCTAATGATTTAGGTATTAGTAATACAGGAAATTATAAAGGATGGGTTAGAATAAGTAGAGAGGCTTCGTCTTCAGGTAATTATAATTATAAAGTTACTTTAGATTCAACTTCGACTGGTAAACCTTTGTATTATGTTAAATATTGTACATTTGATAATACAAAGACATCATGTACACCTGATACGACATATTTTGTATCAGATAATACTTATACAACAACAATTAGTCAAACGTTAGCTAAGAATCAAGGAATATGTGCTAATTATCAAACACCAAATGCCAGTGGTTCATTAGTAACGACAGCAACAACTTGTTCAAGTGGAGGAACCGCTATTGAAAATGATACATATCTTTATAATGTGACGATTACATTAAGAGATAATTCTCGTGCAGTAGAAAATGTTCCAATGTCTTCACTTCAAACGACAACAGCTTCTACTGATGCTGATATTACAGAAGAAAACTTTTTAAGTTATATGGATGCTTATAAGAAAAATCATGCAAGTGAACTTGCTAATTTACCTATAAGTGAGCCTACATGTGATGGTTCTGCTGGTGAAACAATAAGTAATAACATGAGTAATAACACAACTAAAGTTACAACTACAGAAAATGCAGGAAGTAATACAACAAAGGTTACTACAAGTGTTAATCCAGATAGTAAGACGACTGAAGTTACAACTTCAACAACAACTACTGCTGATACTGAACATGTTACAACTTCAACTACTACTACAGAGACAGCTGCAGTTACAACAAAAGTTACTACTGAAGCTTCAACTACTAAACCAATTGAAAGAACAACAATTGTTGAAAATAACAAATTATTAAGTAGTTTATCAGTTGGTGGATATGATATAGGATTTAGTTCTACTCAGTTAACATATCATATTACCGTTCCATATAATACTGAACAATTAGCAATATCTGCTATACCTTATGATGGTTCAACATATGATTTAAATATTGGTACTGGAGATATTAATGTTGGTGATAACACAATACCAATTACATTAACTAATAAGAGTACCGGTGTGGTTGAGACAACATATATTGTTTATGTTAAACGTTTAGGTGGTAGTGATACTGCAAGTGATTCAACTACTCAAGCTACAACTACTACAACAAATAATATTAATGGATTACCTGATCCTACATTGGCAGCATCTGATGCCTCACTTTCAGGAATCGCAATTACAAATTACAATTTAGGATTCTCATCTGATGTTTATGATTATACATTAAATGTTGAAGATGATGTTAATGAGTTATATTTAACTCCATATACAACATCTCCTGGTGCTGTTGCTACTGTAAGTGGTAATGAGAACTTGGAAAACAATAGTGTAATTACAATTAGTGTTAAATCAGAAAATGGCTATTACTATAAGACTTATACAATTACTGTTCATAAACAAGGTGGAAGTAATGTAGGTACTAAAGTATTAAGAGGGGTCGCTGCTGGATTAGGTGTAGTTCTTGTATCTCTAATAATTATTTTAGGAAATTCAAGAAAGCATAAAAAGATTGCAGCATCCGCAATTGATGCTGTAACAAGCAATATTACAAATAATAAATAGTAGATAATAGTATTAAGGGAAGTTAATCTTCCTTTAATACAAAATTTGTCAAATGTATTGACTATGAAATTGAATATTAATATAATATTATTAATAATAGAAAGAGGAAATTATATGAAAAAGAGAAATGGTTTTACTTTAGTAGAATTACTTGCAGTTATCGTTGTCCTAGCAATCATTATGATTATTGCTATTCCATCAGTTCTAGATGTAATGAATAACGCTAGAAAGAGTTCATTTGCATTATATATTGAGAAAGTTGTAAGAGATGTTCAAACTCAATATGTATCAGATTCAAACTCAGGATCAATTGCTGGTTCAGGAATATTTGTTTATGATATTACAGCTGATTTAGGTTATAATACAACAGGTTCTTATGTTGGATATGTTGTTGTAAATGCTCAAGATGTTGATAATGTTAAATATATTATTTATCTACATGATAACAACTATATGATCGTTGGACATAATATTACTGATAGTAAGATGCCTACTAAAGATAGCAGTTCTATCGTTGCTTATAATGCTTCTACTTGGAGTACAGGTGCTGGTAACAGTTTACTTGCTTGCCAAAACTATGAGAGTAGTGCTGGTATTGCTTCATCAGTTAGTTGCAAGAATAGAAACGGTTATATTCTATCTAACTAATAACTTAAAAGCAGTCGGAAGATTGCTTTTTTTGTTTTTAATTCTTTATAAGAAAGTCTATACATGGTATAATTTTCATGGTGATAATAATGTTATATATAGGAAGTCATGTATCTTATAAAAAAGATGAACAATTTTTAGGTAGTGTTAAAGAGGCTTTATCATATGGCTCTAATGCTTTTATGTTTTATACAGGTGCTCCTCAAAATACTTTAAGGGATAATATTAATGATTCATTAACTTATCAAGGTTTAGAATTAATGAAGAAGAATGGCATTAGATTGGAAAATGTAATTGTACATGCTCCATATATTGTTAATCTTTGTAATAATAAAGATATGGAAAAATATCAGTTTGCATGTAATTTCTTAAGAAAAGAAATTGATAGATGTGAAAGCCTTGGTATTAAATATATGGTTTTACATCCTGGTTCTGCTGTTGGCTTAGATCGCGATTATGCTATTAATAATGTTATTAAATCTTTAAATAATATATTGGTTAAAGAAGATAATATTGTTATTCTAATTGAGACAATGGCAGGTAAGGGAACTGAAATAGGTATTAATATAGATGAAGTAGCAACCATCGTGAAGGGTATAGAATATCAGGATAAAATTGGTGTATGTTTAGATACATGCCATTTAAATGATTCAGGTATTGATATTACTAAATTTGATGATTATTTGGATGAATTCGATAAGAAGATTGGTCTTGAATTTATTCATTGTATTCATGTTAATGATTCAAAGAATGCTATTTCTTCGCATAAAGATAGACATGAAAATATTGGTTTTGGGACAATTGGTTTTGATGCTTTAATAAACGTTATTTATAATCCTCGATTAGATAATATTACGAAGATATTAGAGACTCCATATGTTGATTCTAATTATCCTCCATTTAAGTTTGAAATAGAAAGTATCAGAAATAAAAAATTTAATAATAATATGTATGGTGATATATTAGATTATTATAAATAGAAGGGAATATTAATTATGAATAATATGATTTCAGTTAATGATTATAAATCTATTAGTGTTGAGAAAAAAGTTCGTGATTTTCTTAATCCTGATTATGTTTATATTCCTATTCCATATGGTTATTCAATTATTGTTAAAACAGAAGATCATGTATTTAAAGAACAAGTTATTATTAAAGGAGATAAATATATATATTCTCCTGTTTCAGGAAAAGTTATTGGTGTAACTGATTCTATGCATATTCATAATGCTAATATTAATTGCTTAATTATAGAAAATGACTTTGAAGAAAGAGTTGAAAATAGGCATGGTGTTTCTAAATATATTAATGATTTTAAAAAAGAGGAAATGCTTGAATTAATAGATAAGTATCAAGCTTGTGATATTAATTTTAGGGAAAATGCTAAAACTTTGTTAATAAATGGAATTGATAAGGATCCATTTGAACGTACTAGATCATTTATTATTAATTCATATTCAGATAAATTACTTGAAACGATTGATGCTTTATTAACAATATTAGATGTACAAGAAACAATTTTTACTATTAATAATAGTGATACTTTAAATGTAGTTAATGTATCCAATAATATTGGTACATATCCTAATATAAAATTAAAATTGATACCTGATATTTATCCTTTAGGATTTCCAAGTATTTTAATTAAAAATGTTTTATCTAAAAGAGAGATTAATGATGGGGTAATTATGCTTAATGTAGAGGATGTATATAATATATATAATGTCTTAAAGCGTAAGAAACCTATTACGGAAAAATTGGTTACTGTATCAGGTAATGCAATAGAATCTCCTTTAGTTGTTAATGTTAAAATTGGTACATCAATGGCTGATTTAATTAAGAATGTTTGTAAGGTTTGTGATGATAATTATTTTGTAGTTATCAATGGATTAATTGCTGGTATTTCTTTAAAGAGTTTAAGTAGTGTTATTACTAGTTCTACGCGTAGTATATTTTTAAGTACTAAAGACAATAGTAAAGAATCTTTATGTATTAATTGTGGGCTATGCAATAGTAAATGCCCAGTTCATTTAAATCCTAAGTATTTAAGAGAACATAAAAATGCAGATAAGAGTAAATGTATCCATTGTGGATTATGTACTTATTTATGTCCTTCAAAGATTAATTTCAAGACTTATTTAGAGGGAGATGAATCTCATGAAAAATAATGTTTATGTAAGGAGTAATCGTTCTATTCAAACAATATCTTTAACAAGAATGGTATTATTATTACCAATGATAATATATGGTATATATAAAAATGGTATTTATTTATATATGCACCATTACTGCGGTGTCATGGGGTTGTTTAAACCAATTATAATTATATTTGGTGGAGCTTTAATTGGTGCCTTAGTTAATATTATTTATGAATATATATTTAAACATAGTAAAGATTCTTTATTAAGCATATTATTTTCTTCATTTCATATAGAATATGGATTAATTATAGGATGCTTAATGAGTATAAATATTAATGTTTATTTGTATTTTATTATATTATTTATTGGTTTATTTATTTCTAAATTTGTTAAAAATAGAGTAAATATCATGGCTTTAATATTTATTATAATATATATATTACAAAGTAAAATGTTTGGTGGATTTAGCTATATTAATGCTTATGAATCTAGTAAAGTATTTTCTTATGAATTTATGGATTATATGATTGGTAGAGGTGTAGGTGGAATTGCAACAACTCATATTATATTATTGATAATTGCTTTATTTGGAATGTATGTTACTAATAATAATAAAAATCATATATCATTAGTTAGTATATTAACAATTATATTATTATTTGCTTTTTATTCTATTTATAGTAATCATCCATTTATTCCTTTAATATTTGCCTATAATTATTTATTTATATGTTCATATGTTGCTACAGATTTTGTCACATCATGTTATACGGTTAAGGGAACTATTTTATATGGATCTATAGTTGGTATATTATTATTTGGTTTTTATTTCTTAAATCCGATTCTAGCACCTTATATTGCTATTTTAATTGCAAGTGTATTGAATAATTTAATTGATAGAAAAGTTAATAAGAGTTGACAGTAGATTAACAAAGATAAAGAACATTTACAATTATTTGTTCTTTTTTTTGTTATAATCAAGTTATAAGGTGAAGATATGAAAGCAAACTTTAGAAAGCTTGATAAAGGTTTATTATTTGTCACATTATTACTAACGATATTTGGTTTAGTAATGATTTTTAGTTCTTCTAATGTTGCTGCGGTATTAAGATATCATGAATCATCTACTCATTTCTTTGTAAGACAGGTAGAATTTAGTGCAATAGGGTTAGTAATATTTTTCCTTGTTATTAATTGTTTAAGTGCCAAATGGTATAAGGCTCTATCGGTGGTATTATTGGGTGGATCAATTTTGGCTTTAATATTATTAAGAGGTTATGGTGCGGTTATTAATAGTGCTCAAAGTTGGTTTTCAATTGGTGGATTTGGTTTCCAACCATCAGAGTTTGCTAAGCCGGCAATTATATTGTTTTTAGCATGTTTTTATGGTAGTGTTAAGCGATTTAAAAAGTGGTACTATGTATTCTTCCCAATTATTCCTTGCCTTATGGTATTTTTGCTTGTTGTTGCTCAACCAGATTGGGGAACAGCTTCTATAATTGCTATTATTTGTATGTTTATTTTCTTTAGTTTGCCTGTTAGAAATAACTATATTACTTGTTTAAAAATCTTAACAGTAATGGTTGCGGTATTTGGTATTGGTGGTCTTTATTTTTTACAGGATAAATTAGTGGAAACAGAAGCTCAGTCAATGCAAGAATCTCGTTTTACATTTGCTAATCCTTGTTCACGTTACCAAGAGGACAATGGTTATCAGGTTTGCAATGGTTATATAGCTATTCATAATGGAGGATTATGGGGTGTTGGTTTAGGTAATAGTACCCAAAAGTATTTATATTTACCGGAATCTTATACAGACTTTATTTTTCCTATTATAGTTGAAGAATTAGGTGTTGTAGGTGGGTCATGTGTTTTAATTGCTTATTTATATCTTTTATATAGGATATTAGTAATAGCACGTAATTCAAGTAATTTACGTAATAGTATATTAGCATATGGAACATTTGCTTATATATTTACACATATAGTAGTTAATTTAGCAGGCGTTTTAGCCTTACTTCCTTTAACAGGAGTACCTTTACCTTTTTTAAGTTATGGAGGCTCATTTGCTATTAATTTGTTCTTCTTGCTTGGATTAACTGAAAGAGTTTCTATAGAAAATAAAAATGCTAAATTTAAAAATGACTTTAAGAAAGTGATGGGTGGTTAAGATGGCTCTCAATTATGATTTGTTCAACTTAAAAACTAAAGATAGGGTTATTCTTAATACAGCCCAACTATGTGCTTATTTAAAAAATGCTACTTTGAGTGAATATGATATATCATTCTTAGAATCTTTAAGAAATAAATTGACTAATGATAATGTTAATAATGATGCTTATGCTAATGAAGATGACTTATTAGAAGCAATAAATGAAGTATTATTAAAGTATTATATAGATCATTCTAAAATGGATAAATATGAATTATTAGATAATATATTAAAGTTTAATAAGAATTTAGATAACATTAATATTATTACTAACCATAATCACAAGTATTTATGTTATGTACATGATGGAACTAATGATGTTATTAGTATTAAGGAAACTGATGATTTAGTAGGTATAATTAAGAAGAATATTTCTTCATTTGTTAGATGTGATTCTAAATGTTTATTTAAGTCATTAAGTAGTGATTTATTTAAGGTTTTATTTAATTCATCAAAGAATAGTGTAGTTAAAGATTATGCGAGTAATTTTTCAATTTCAGAGGATATTTATGTAGGAAAAGATGCCTATAATGAAGATATTTATCGAGTTGGAAATGGACTTGTTAGAATTGAAAATGATGAAATAGAAACAGTGGTTTTACCTTCAATAGTTATTCCAGATGATGAAATAAATAAAGATGCTAAAGAGAATGTTAAAAATAGTGAATTAAATGAATTTATTAGATTAGAAGATAAGTATCGAGATGGAAATAGTTTACTTCCTAATGAAATAAGCTTTTTCATAAATAAATTAGATGAGCTTATTGAAGGTATGGGAAATAGACCTAAGGATTCAGAAGAATCAATTGTTTTAGAAGATTATATGAAGAATTTACTACAGGTATATCATGACAATAAAGTGATGTTATCTAATGAAGATTTAAGAGTAATACGCGATTATAATAGTAAATTAGAAAGTATTAAAAGTAATAGGAGACATTAATTATTCTTGAATGAAAAGAAGTTATATAATATAATTTATTAAGGAGTGATATTAATGGATTATTTAGAAGAAGCAGAAATGGAAATGATGGATGTAGTAGAAAATCTTGATAAAAGACTTATTACTATAAGAGCTGGCCGTGCTAATCCTGCAATGGTTGCTAACATTAAAGTTGAATATTATGGTTCTTTATCATCAATTAAAGAACTTGCTAATATTACAGTTCCTGAAGCTAGCGAATTATTTATTAAACCATTTGATAAATCTTGTTTAAAGGAAATGGAAAGAGCTATTAATGAAGCTAATTTAGGAATTAATCCTACTAATAATGGAGAAATGATTATCATGAGTATTCCTAAGCTTACTGAAGATACTAGAAGACAATATGTTAAACAAGCTAGGGAAATTGGTGAACAAGCTAAAGTAGCTTTAAGAAATGCTAGACAAGATGCTAATAATAAAATTAAAAAAGATGAAGCTATTACAGAAGATCAAGAAAAAGGTATGTTAGATGATATGCAAACTCTAATTGATAAGTATAATAAAATAGTTAATGATAAGATAGATGAAAAAGAAACTGAATTAATGAGTGTATAATCACTCATTTTTTTGTAAAAAAAACTGTTATTTATTAACAGCTTCGATGAAATAATAAATTAATGGAACAATGAATGAAGCAAACATTGCGGCAAACATTACCCATACAAAAACTTTAACACCAAGGGATGCTTCATTGTATTTATTCTTTTTTGATTTATGTTTACTTTCTTTAATTGCTATATTTCCTACTTGTTCATATTTTTTATCGTTTTCCATACCAAATCACCTAAGTAAAATTATAGTATATTATCTAAAAAAAGGGAAGAGTTAGTTTTATAAAAACGTTTTCATGTTATAATAACTTCATGTGGAGTTTATAATGGATAGTAAATATAATAAAGGTATTATTATTATTTTTTTTGTGTTAATTATTATTAATATAAGTGTTCATATTTATAATTATAATAATGATGATTATGAATATTTTAATATCAATTATATTAGTTATGATAAAGAATCTAATGTAGCCCAGTTAAGTGTTAAAAGAATTGGAAGTTATGAAAGTCGTTTTACGTGTGTAATAAATGGTGAAAATGGGAATTTAAGTATAAGTAGTATTAACTCGGAATGCTTAATTAATATAAAACCTGATAATCATTTTAAATTGAGTATTATTAGTAACAATAAAGAATATGATGATTATGATTTAGATAACTATTTGAAAGATATTTTATATTTTAAATTTAATAGTGATGAGATATATCTTAGTATTGGTGGAGAAAATACTTTTGGTTATGAAGATGTAACTACTAAAGATATTGATTATGGATTTTATTCTAGTGATGAAAATATATTTAAAATTGAAGATAATAAGGTTATTGGAGTAAATGCTGGAGATGCTTATTTAGTATCTGATAGAGTAGATAGTAAAATACATATAATAGTTACAGATTTAATTTCTAACTATAATATTAGTAATAAAAAGAAACCTTTACTTTCTTGTAATTTTTATAGTGATGAAGAAAATGATGAGTTAGATAAAATATTAAGTTATCAAGTAAATAATGCTGGATATGCTACAAGGGCTGGGGCTATTCAAGCAGCAAGGTTTTTGACTTTGGAATTTAATTATCGAGTTCCTTATTTCTATGAAAATGGTAGGGTACATTCAAGTGGTATTAATTTTGTGGATGGTGAAGGAAGATATTATAAGGCAGGTTTATATTTAAGTGATAGTAGAAAGAAAAATATTGTTGCTAAGTTTGCAGGTCCATCTATTTGGGGATGTCCTTTAACTAATTATGAAGAGGAACCTTCTTATGGATTTCATGATGGTAGTAAGATGCCTAATGGACTTGATTGTTCAGGATTTATTGCTTGGGTATTAAAAAATGGTGGTTTTGATCCAGGGGACATTGGTGCTGGTGAATCGACATATCCTTATCAAATGACTGATTTAGCTGAGCTAGTTCCCATCACGGATGATTTAATTTATTCTAATAAGGTTAGAGCTGGAGATTTAATTAATTATTCAGGACATATTGCTATGATTATTGGAATTGATGATAATAATTATTATGTAGCTGAATCATTACCTTATTTAGGTGGAGTTAGAGGAATGATATATCCTAAAGATAAAGTTAATGAAACATTTGATTATATTGTTTTAATGGATAGTTTTTATAAAGAAGATGGCAATTATACTGTTATGTGGAATTAATTAATTATTTATGATATTATATTAAAGTTATTTTATAGGTGGTGAATATTAATGAAAAAAGTAGTTGTAGGAATGTCTGGTGGAGTTGATTCTTCAGTAGCAGCATATTTGTTAAAACAACAAGGATATGAAGTAATTGGTTTATTTATGCGTAATTGGGATTCAATGATTAATAATGATATTGATGGTAATCCTAATTTTGGAAGTGATTCAATTTGTCCTCAGGAACAAGATTATAATGATGCATTAGAAGTATGTAAGGTTCTTGATATACCTTTACATAGAGTGGACTTTGTTAAAGAGTATTGGGATTATGTTTTCAGTTATTTTCTTGATGAATTAAAAAAAGGTAGAACACCTAATCCAGATTTAATGTGTAATAAATATATAAAGTTTGATGCTTTTATTAAAGAAGCAAAAAAACTTGGGGCTGATTATGTTGCTACAGGCCATTATGCTATTACTAAGGATTCTCATTTATATAGATCTAGTGATAGAAATAAAGATCAGTCATATTTCTTAGCTCAATTAAGTAGTAAACAATTAGAAAATATTTTATTTCCAGTTGGTGAATTGGTTAAAGATGATGTTAGAGATATTGCTATAAAAATTAATTTACCAGTTGCTAGAAAAAAAGATTCTACAGGTATTTGTTTTATAGGAGAAAGAAATTATCAAAAGTTTATATCTAATTATTTAAAGA
Source organism: uncultured bacterium (assembly GCA_937863745.1). Lineage (GTDB taxonomy): Bacteria > Bacillota_I > Bacilli_A > RF39 > UBA660 > UBA6985. The sequence continues at coordinate 12,037 of CALMHN010000136.1, forward strand.
AAAATCCTGGAGATATAGTAGATGTAGATACTAAAGAAGTAATAGGTAAACATGATGGACTTATGAATTATACGATAGGTCAAAGAAGAAACGTACCTATTTCAGGATATAAGGATAAACATTTTGTAGTTGGTAAGAATGTTGAAAATAATATATTATACGTAGCATTTGGAGAAGAGCCTGAGGCATTAATAAGTGATGAATGTTTAATTGATACAGTAAACTTAATTAATCCTAAACATATAGATAAATGTGTTGCTAAGTTTAGATATCGTGGACCGGATAATGATGTGTTTTTAACTTATAATGAAGATGGTACAATTACAGTTAAATATCCTGAGGGAGTAAAAGCGGTTACACCAGGACAAGCATGTGTATTATATGATGGTGAAGAGTGTCTTGGAAGTGGAATAATAAAGACAGTTAAAAAGAATAATGAGAAACTATGGTATTTATAGTTTCTTTTTTTATCTTTATTTTTTATAATTATATTAATGATAGGTGTGCTTATGAATAAGAAGTTTAAAATTAGTATTATTGTTTTATCATTGTTATTGATAGTAATGAGTATAGGTTATGCATCTTATGCTGTTACTTTATATATAAGTGGTAATGTTTCTCTTCAAGCAAGTTCTTGGAGTGTAATATTTGATAATGTAAAAAAGGGAACTGTAGAATCTGGTTATAAATTAGTAGATGCTACAAGTGAACCTAGTATATTTAACGATAAACATAGTATAACTTTTAGTGTTGATTTAAATGTTGGAGAAATGTATCAATTTACGGTTGATGTTAAAAATGCTGGAACTATTAAAGCTTACTTAGATA
>CALMHN010000137.1 GCA_937863745.1 uncultured bacterium
TCATACCAAAATGAACCATAAAAAATGGTATAATTAACCAAACAAAGGTAGAAACAACCCACATGGGCGTCTCATGATTTTAATCGTAGTTATCTACTCTCTTAACTGTTTCTTATCCTATATATCACGATTTTTAAGTTTATCTTAAAACTATGCAAGAAGACACTCACCTCTATAGGTGGTGGGTAGTTGACCAAATAGTTAGTATCAATAACATATTGCAATAGAGTTCGCCCCTTTTTAGATTTTGTTAACTTCAATAAGTTGGTACTTTATTATGTTATTGTCGATACCAGAAATACTGTTACCTCCTTTAAAAGTATTTTTTATATCTTCACATATATCAATTAGATTGTTGCTATACGTACTAACTGTACATAAACATTCAATAACATAGAAATTGTACTTACTTTTAGTTACATTATACACATTAAACTCATCCAACAAAGTATCGTTATACCCACACCATTTTAATCCTATATCCTCTAAATTACTTACAATATCAGACATACTTTCATCACTCTCAATATAGAACTTAAAATCCTACTTATACACTAATTCGTTACCCATTCAACCAACTCCTTACCATTTTTTAACAAACTCTTTAAATTCAAACACTATTAAATTGTACTCATCTAGTTGTGTAATTATCTTACTATCAATTAACTTATCTATTTTTTTATAGATACTGTCTTTTTCTTTACAATAATAAAGCCCGTATATATCTTCATAATTTTTACTAAACACTATTAATCCATACTTCCTTTTACTTACATCTTTTGCATTCTGTTTAATAAACTGTTTAAACGGATTAGATTTATTACTCTTACCAGCACCTATTAAATCACGTAACTTCCATTTTTCATTATTCTTACATTCAATAACAAACGGGAACTGTTTTTCTATTTCTGGATGTATTATATCTATATCACCGCTTTCTTCTACCCTAACACCACTACTACCAGCACGTTTAATATACTTATCGTCAACATTGTACTTCTTTCTAATAATCTCAGCTACTTCATCTTCTAACCGTTTACCTTTTCGTTTACTATAACTCATATTAACCTCCTTAAACAAATTAACATGTTAGTTGTTATACTTATACACAATTAGACCTCTTTATATACGCCTCTACAATCGATTAGAAAAACTTGTTATGTATACTTACATATCTTTTTCTAATATAACGCTTCTAAACTGATGTTACAAGCAGGTGTGTAATGTAAGTCTATTCAGTGTTACAGTGTACTCAGTTTAAAACTGTATTCTGTTAAGATTATAACATAAAAAAAGACCCTCAATTTAAGAGAGTCTTTTTTATGGTGGAGATGACGGGACTTGAACCCGTAACCTAAGGATTTAGAGTCCTCCGCTCTCCCATTGAGCTACACCCCCATATCTATTCAATAATTAACATAGAGTATAGGAGTGTAAGTATGAAAATAACCCTGTTATATACACAGGGTTATTTAAGTAAATCACTTAGTTTTATCGACGAACCAGTTTCCCACTATTTCTGTACTTCTGTTTTTAATTTTTCTTCATCAATTTGCGGATAATAATAAGTATTCATCCAGTTATCTAACCATTCATTCTAAGGTACAGGTACAGTATCTTGAGTCCAGAATATTAGTGTGTTATTTACTAAAACAGTGTGTAACCCTAATTTATCTAAATATTCTTTTAACAAACTCAATACATTCATACCATTTTGATTTTGTATCTACCTATATATAGGTTTAATTACTTCTACAGGTATTTCAATCTTCTTTCTTAGGGGAAAAAAGGTTTAGCATTAACACAGCCTATTCAATCTAACTTGACAACATCTCATCTGATATTACATTTTCTTTACCCAGTTTCTTCAATATCTATTTAGCTCTGTTCATCTAATACGCTTTCTTTTCCTAACTACTCATCTCATTGAATTTAGACAGTTGTTCAGTTTCTTTTACAACAATATCCTATACATTTTTAACTGTTTCAACTACATCTTTTACTTTATCTTTAGACAACAACCAAGTTATTAACTACACTATACCAAACGCTATTAACCAACCTAATATATCAGACATACCTAAACACCTCCATTATTTTTACTACATTTTATCTATACGTATTCTAATAATAGACCCTGTTTCTCTAGTTGCAAGTTCATATTCTATATCTGTAGAGTTTTCAAATACAGTTTCATTATTTATCATTACAGTAAACGAACTATTACTAGGTAATGGTGTTAATATAGTTTCATCTAAACTAAAAATATATTCAGTAATATTTCTTCTATCTAGAAAACTAAAATCTTTTATCTTATCAGAAAAATCTGTACCATTAATTATTAAATTTATATCCATTTACACCACTCCTTTATCATACAAAGAATTTTAACTTTTCTTTAACTTGGTTACCTTGTTTCGACTGACTACTTTTATACATCTTTATTTCTTTATACATATCAAGTAGTACGTTAACACCACCTTCTAATATCTGCATCTTAAGTTCTTCTATATCATCAGGTTTTTCGTTATTCAGTAGTTGGTTCAACCCATCAAAATAGTATGTAGCATTATTACACATACACGTTTCTATTGTTTGTCCATGTTTACCTTGAAACCCGCCTTTGTTATAATTATTGATATATACTATATCGTTACGTTCATAATCAAACATACCATATTTTTTAAACAGATCTATTATACGTAAAGCAGCGTTGTATAATGATTCATTTATTCTACAACTTTTTTCATTCTTACTTTTAACACTTCCAGCATCATCATAATTAGATGCATAACAACTACCTTTACAATAATATTTTAATTTACAATATTTACAATGTTCTAAATCTTTTACATCCCATTCTTTCATTACATTAAACAGTTCAACGTTATGTATACCTTCCCATACATTACCTAACCATCCGTATCTATCTGTAAACTTAACTTTATCTGCATCTAATCCATGTTTATTAAATCTATGGCATATATATATTTGTCCATCTACACTTATACCAAAATATGTAGAACCAGCACCACACGGTTTAGGTAAATGCATACCTCTAGATAAAGTGTGTAGTTTAGGATCATACGACCCAGTTGTTTCTATATCTTCTAAATTTATACCTCTACGTTGTGATTCAAGTATATAGAACAACATATCATCTACAAACTTGTTATCTACTTTAGGGAACCCATTTTTATAATCTAAAATAAGTTTTTCGTATATTTTTACAAGTACATCCTCTAAATCTTTATATTTCTGTTCAGTCCAGTTAGCTTCATATACAGGTGAGAAAAAATATGAATGTATACCTTTACCTAATACATATTCATAACTTTTATACATATTATCAATATAATCTGGATGTAACGACATTCTAACATAAGGTGCATGTCCGTACACTTTTTTATACAAATCTAAATTCTTATCTACAATATCAAAACTACCACTACCATCAGGAAATACACGTTGTGAATCTTGATTTTCTTTAATACCATCTAACGATATTAACCAGTTTATATTTCTTTCTTTACACCATTGTAATCGTTCTTCAGTAAACTCTACAGCGTTAGTTGTACCACCTATATGTCCTATTTTCTTGCC
>CALMHN010000138.1 GCA_937863745.1 uncultured bacterium
ATTCTCAGTATATAAACTCTTTTTTAATCCAGATTATGTTTTATCAATAAAAGATTTTTTTATTAAAATAATATTCCCTGGATCTTATTGGTTTGCTACTGATTATATAGTTTTAATGTTATTTACACCATTTATTAACTTACTAATTAAGAATTTATCTAAATTTCAGCATTTATCATTAATATTGCTTCTTACATTAATTTATTCTATAACTTGTAATTTTTATCCATTTATTGGATATGATGCTGTTGTATGGTTTATAAATTTATATTTAATTGGTAGTTGGATTTCTAAGTATTATAGAAAAGGTTCTCATAAAGCTGTCATATCTTTTGGAATATTTACCAGTGTTTACTTAATATCAATTATTATTAATCAGAAACTTGGTTATATTAATAATCCATTAGCTTTAGAAAACGGTCCTCTTACATTGATCATGAGCATTTGTATATTTATCGATTTCCTATATGTTCCAACATTCAAATCAAAATTCATCAATATGTTGGGATCCATTACATTTGGAGTATATTTAATTCAAGATCATGAATTATGTAGAGTATTCTTTTGGAATAGTGTATTAAAAGTCAGTGCTCATGCAGCTTCCTATCATTTATGGATGTGGGTAATTGTTTATGTACCAATTGCATTCATTATGTGTGGTATAGTTGATTTGATTAGAAAAAATACAATCGAGAAAATCTATTTATTTATTATTGATTATATTGGTAAAAAGATTAAGCCAAGATACAATTCTATTTGTAATAGAATAAAACAAAAAGATATAAGCATTTAATTGCTTATATCTTTTTTTATTCCCAAGTATATACTTTACCTGTTTTATATATTGTTCCATTTACATCAATAAATAATGTATAACTTCCTACTGGTAAATCAATATTAAATATTCTATTAATCTTCTTATCTTCTTCAATAGCATTAGCAGAAGAACTAGAAGATGTAGCGTCTTTATAATTTAATATGTATACTTTTCCAGCTTTATTCATTAAATATAATTTAACTGAATCAGTATCTTGAATATTATAATTTGTTGTAAATGTATTTTTAGTAAATTGTACTGTATTAATCCAGTCAGATGCATTATCAAGATCTAACTTCTTATAAGTTGTGGTAGTTAATGTATCATTATATATCGTGTTGTATTCATTTAATGTGGATACATTGACATTAGAAGTTGTATTAGAATAAATTGAATGTCTAAATGTTCTATACTTACCTTCTTCAGAAGTTGCTTCAAAGACAACATTATTATCTTTATCTAATTCAATAATATCTGTATAAATATTATCTGGATTTTTTTCAGATTCTTTTAAAGAATTAGTTCCTACACTTCGATATGAATCTTTTATGATATAACCAAAGTTCATTAAAGTATCTCCATTAGAAAGTATTCTTGAATAACCATATTTAATTGAGAACCAATTTTTGTCAGCTCCATATGTCCATAGAGTTGTTGCTGTCTTTGAGTTTTCGTCTATATGTAATAATTCAACATCTGAGTATGAAGATTTGAAATTAGATACTGCATCTGATGCACCCTTTTCATATACTGAGTAACGATCATATCCATTGTTGAAATATAGTAGATTTCCATTTACCAATTGAGGAGAATGTTGAGCTAAAGGATATCTTCCTGTATCAATTGTTATTAAATAATTCTTCCAAACATCGGCTTTAAATAATTCATTATTAGGATCAGTTAATACCCAATTTAATGTTTTAGTTTTATAGTTAAATGACCATATAGTATTCATATTTCTAAATGATACAACAATATCTCCTGTTGATTCATCATAGTAAAAACCATTTCTAATGGTACTAGGTCCTAAGTATTTATCACTAAATGTTGGATCAATACTCTTAACAATATCATAAATATCCATATCACTTACAATAGATCCATCATTAGGATTCATTGTATAAATTACTTGGTGATTGAAGTAAACTGGTACATCTCCACCGGCAGCCATGATATTTCCGTCAGATAATAATTGAAATTCAAAGGAATAACCATTTTTCATTGTATAGTAATTATATATTTTACCTAAGTAATCCATTTCGACAAAACCTATGTATTGTTCTCCATTAGATCCTTGAGTTACTCCAATTAAGAAATGTCCATTGTTAAGCCATTCAACATCCATTGAGTTGTTTTCAGTTATATAGAATCTTAAACGTCCTTCAGTATCCCAAGCAGTTAAATGTGTACTATAAGATGCTATAGTAAAATATAAATCGCTTGATGTTTGAGTACTCTTAACAACATCTAGGCCATATTCTAAACCACTGGCAGCAGTTGTCATTACATATTCTTTACTCTCTGTTTTAGTCTCTAATCTTATAACATTATCAAAACTTTCATATAAACCATAAATAGGAATACTATGCTTAGTACTTGCTTCCATCTTTGTAACGAATACATTGTTAATATAAACACTTACTTCTTCTGCATCCTTTGTTTGGAATATTATAATTCCTGATAAAGGAGATATTCCATATGGATTTTGTTCTACATATGCATTAGTTAATGTATATTCTGAATCATCTTCTATTTTAGCTAATTTTTCATTTACTGGTTTTTGGTTAGCTACTTCATACCATGTTGATGAAGCTACATCATTAGTAAAATAACCTTTAACTTTATTAGTTCCTATATATATTTTTAAACTTAATACTAAACAAGCAATAATAACGATAGCAAATAGAACTATTATAACTATTGTTGCTTTGTTATGAAAGGTTTTATATAAAACCTCTGAATCATTATTTGTTTCCATTTATAATACACCTACACTTTCAAATTATTTATATATCTTAAAATTGGTATTGAATTTTCTTCTACCAATGTTGTTTTTGTAATATCGACATTAGCAAAGTTTAAAGTGAACTCTAATCCTTTATAAATTGCTGACTCTCCATTTACATTAAAC
>CALMHN010000139.1 GCA_937863745.1 uncultured bacterium
ATAGAGAAAGAACATACTGATCAAGAAGAACTAGCAAAAAGTATTGCTAAAGATCATTTAGATGAGTTGCCAGATTATTATACTAGACTTAAAAAAATGGAAGATGAAAGCCAACTGGAAATAGAATCATTAATAGATAAGTTTTTGTATAAAGATGAAATAGATAATTAAATAATTATTATTTAGGAGGGTGTATGATTATGGGTGATATTTATGAACTGGTAAAAGAGATTGAAGAGGATTTGAAAGAGACTGTTGAGGATATTAGTTTTAATGAAGATATTGAAACCATACCAACTGGTATAGATCTATTTGATACTATATTGGGTGGTGGAATACCTGTTGGTAAGTTGGTGCTTATAACAGGTGCTCCTGGTGGTGGAAAGACAAGCTTAGCAATAAGTATGATATCATCTTTGCAAAAGAGATATAAAAATGCTCTTGCTTTATATCTTGATGCTGAGCAGTCTATGGGAAAGAAGAGATTGGAAGAATTTGATGTTGATACTGATAGGACTATTCTCATTTCCCAAGATCTTACAGTAGAAAAGGTTAGCAAGATAATATCTAAAGCCACTGCATATAGAGAAAATAAAAAATATAAAGATATTAATGATCCTTTCTTTGTAGTGTGGGATAGTGAATCTGCTACCATGACAAATAAACAGTTAGCAGCAAATGATGATCCATCTAAAGTACTTGGACAAAAGTCAAACATGTTATCGTTAGTTATCCCTAAACTGGTAAATGTTGCTAATAAGTATAAAATGACATTTATAGTTATATCTCAATTAAGAGATAAGATAAGTATGAATCCATTTGCATCTAATTCTCCAGATTTGAAAGGATTGGGTGATAAAAGAATAACTGGTGGAAATGTGATGCGATTCCATCCATTTCAGATCATTTATATGAGACCAAAAGAAGATGTAGATATAGATGCTTATGGATTCTCAGGTGTTATATCAGAAGTTAAATTGATAAAGAATAAGTTGTTTAGACCAAATATTAAAATTAATATAGTTTTAGATTATATACGTGGATATAATGATTTTTGGACTAGAGAGTATCTAATAAGACAATGTAAAGGTATAAAAGGTACAGCATGGCAGTATTTAGAGAATTATCCTGATGTTAAGTTTAGAAAAAGTGATATCCTTAATATGTATAATACAAATGAGACATTTAGGCAGAAATTTGATGAATTGTATTATACCTATAAAGAAGAACTTTTGAAATCTACAGTTCTAGATACAGCAGTTGTTGATCTTGATGATTCTGAAGAAGCAGATGAAGAAGATGGTGTTTCTGATTTAAATGCATTATTACAAAATGACAATAATTAAACAATAATTATATATATGTGGGGGATATTGTCATGTTAAGTATTAATCAGACAAAAGCTAAAATAGCAATAATCTTTAAAGACAAAGATATTTCTCAGGAAACACTAAATAATATATGGGAAGCTTTTGTAACATTCATGGATGATGAGCTTCCCAGTAGAATTGGTAGTAAAATATTTACCAATCCAATATTTCATTCTTCAGCAGCTGGTGAGAAAACAGGCAATATTGAAACTGAAGAATTAAGAGAGCCTATGTTCATAACTAGAAAGTACATAACAGATGTTGATGATTTTATCCTTATATTAAGTGCTTTAAGAAAGTGGAAACAAATGCAAGATAAAGATGTTCATATTAGTATTGAAGTACTTGTCAATAAACTCAAATTTCCTTTATATTTACGTAATAATAAATATATACCACCTGATACATATTATCACTTGAAAGTTATTACTAAACAAGAAGAAGAATTTATCAATGAATTGAATGCAAGTTTACTAGATACAAAATAATTATTTAAATAAGTAACGGGGGTTAATCCAATTATGATCAAAAATGATAATTTTATTTTGGATATGTTTTATACTTCAGAATTAGATAGCGTGGATGCTCAAAAGTTAGTACTATTTAATGATGCTGATGTATTATGGTTTTATGAACAAGTAGAATTTAATGGTACTATAATGTATAGAGTTCCACGCTATTATTTTACTGATAAAGAGGCTACAGATCTAACTACACATGGTGAAGATATAGATTTAAAAATTAAACCAAATTATGCTCCTCAAAGTGAAGCTCAAAGATTAGCAATAGAAGCCATAGTTAATAATGATCATGGTTTAGTAGCAGCTAAGGTTGGTTTTGGAAAAACATATGTTGCTATAGATGCTATATCTAGAATCAAAAAGAAGGCATTAATTGTAGTCAATAAAACAGCACTTATAGATCAGTGGGTTGAGAGAATAGTCCAATTTACATCTCTCACTGCTGATGATATTGGTATCATATCTGGCAGAAAGCAAGAATTTAATAAACCTATTTGTATTGCTACTGTTCAGACTCTATTTAGAAGAGTTAAAAACGAAGATAAAGCCTTTATTAAAAGTATGTATGAGGCTAATTTTGGTGTTACCTTTTATGATGAATGTCATATAACAGCAGCTGCTCCAATATTTTCAACAAGTGTTAAGACTATATTCTCTAAAAGGTTATATGGATTGTCTGCTACACCATATAGATCAGATGGTCTTGGACAATTATTGAGTTGGTTTATAGGTCCAATTATATTTGATGATAGTAAGTTAGACGTTCCTGTATATGTTGGACTAGTAGACATACCATTGTATATATCTCAAGGATATAAGAAGTATATTGAGTGGTCTAATGGCAACAGCATAATAACACGCTATTGTAAGTTTCTTAAGAAACAGGATGTTTATATACGACAGATAGCTAAGACAATAGATGATTTAATAAAATTGGATTTGCAAATTTTAGGATTGAGTGCAATGATAGATCTTTTGTATATGATATATGATAAATGTCAATATAAACATAAGATATCTATAGTACATTCTTCTGTAGAGGAAAAAGATTATTCTAAACAATGTATACTAGCTACATATGGAATGTTTAAAGAAGGAATGGATGTTCCACGTTTGAATACTTTAATTTATATAACTCCTATAACTAATAAGAACAGTTTAATGCAAAGCATAGGGAGAATCAGTAGATATACATCTGCAGATAAAAAGGCGTTTGTAATAGATATAGTTAATAGTGAATATGAACCATTGAAAAAAATGAGAGAGTATAGGCTTCGCTATTATAAACAATTTGGATTTAAATATGTTAATGCTGATCTGGATAATATAGATAAGTTTATAGAGTATGCACGAGGAGGTATTATATAAAATGGATGGACAGAAGAAAGTAAAAAGATGTTTTGTACAGGGTGATATTGAGAGTAATAATATTTATATGACTTCTGGTTTACAACCACCAACTGATGCTGATTTGATATATAGAAGTGAGATATCAGCATATACACAACCTTTCAGTAGTGGTGGTTGTTATGATGACAAAACAAAAGTCAGAACAGATAATGGATGGAAGTATTTCAAAGATGTAGATATTGATGAAGATCGTTTTTACACTTTTAATATTGAGAGTAATAGGATTCAGTTACAACATGCTATAAAGAAATTTGATTTCGATATTGATGAAGAATTAATTCATTTTAAAAGTACTGTATTGGATATAATGGTTACAAAAGATCATAATATGGTAATAATAGATAAAAATGGAAAATATAGAATTGTACAAGCATCAATGGTAGAAGAAATGTTTCAAAAAGGGGAACATATATTTATTCCAACTGCAGAAACAGAGCATGCGTCTTTAAAAGTACAGAGTATAGAACGAGTACCATATAAAGGAAAAGTATATTGTGTTGAAGTTCCTAATCATGTTTTGTATGTTAAAAGAGAATGTGGTATCCCTGTTTGGTGTGGAAACTCTATAGAACATGTCTTTCTTGGAGCTAAAGTGTCTGAAAAATTAAAAAAGGATATAATTGATAAGTTATTCAATATGCCAATTAATTATATTACATTGTCACCAGTATTGAGTGTATGTAATAGCTGTCATTCTAAGTTTGTAGGAGAACATTATGTATGTCCTAATTGCAAGGATGCTGATCATATGATGATATATGCTAGGATAATTGGATATGTAAGACCAATCATATCAGGACATATACGCATAGAGAATAATATGATAAATGGTGATGAAAACTATTGGCAAGATGCTAGACGTGTTGATTGGGTAGACAGAAATAAGTTATAATAAAGGAGCGTATGAAAAGAAAGAATGGGTGAATGCAATTTGTATCTGATTAAAGCTATATCTATACTAATTGAAGATGAAATATATCCAGATATACTATTACGCATAATGGCATCAGCAAAGACCTCTACACCCATTCTTTATTCATTAGTAAATATACTTAAAAAAGCAGAATTTATTGATGTACCAGATAAACAATTACTATATTTTATTAGTAAACACATAATTAAGTTATCTAAGTATATACAAAGTAATACATCATCACGTGAATTAATACATGCTAGCATTAAAGATGAACTAGAGTCATTATCAATTTGGATTGATGTTGATAATAATCTTAGTAATTTAGTTCTGATTCTTTATAAGATGTTTCCAGAAGATCATGATATAGAAAACTTAGTAAAAAAAGTTAATAACATTCGGTTAAAGACTAATTCTATAATAGTAGAATAACTTTTATTGGGAGGTAATGTTACATGCGTGAACCAATGTTTTTTAATTTACAATGTTCTTTAGTTGATCATCCTGAGACAATTTCTGCTGTTGTTTATACCAGATTCTGTAATTGGAATTGCTGGGGTTGCCATAATATGAAGTATTTATTAAAAGGCAAAGATCTGGTATCATATACAATGGAAGATATAATTCAAGCTGCTAAGAACCCACTTGTTGAATTATTAATTATTACTGGTGGAGAACCACTTATTCAAGGTGATGAATTTATAGATGCTCTGAGATATCTTAGGCAGAATATAGAGAAACCAATTAGATTAGATACCAATGGTACTTCTCCTGAATTAGTGAAACAGGTAAAAGAAGAAGGATTAGTAGATGGGTTTGCTGTAGACGTCAAGTTTCCATATTGGTTAGAAGATCATGATAATATTTTGCAAAAGATAACTGGTACAAAAGATATTGATAAGAGTGCTATACTTAAGACTATGAAAATGGTTGATGGTATGCCTTTTAGTTTATTTAGGACAGTTAGATATCCCATATTGTCAAATGAGCTTTTATCTTGTATAACTACATATATGAAGGATAATTTTACGTCTCCACATTTTGTGAACACATATTATACATTTAACAATGTATAATAATAAAATCATTTAAGGAGGATATAATTATCATGTCAAAGTATACTGAAATAGTTGAC
>CALMHN010000140.1 GCA_937863745.1 uncultured bacterium
AATAATTTTCGTTTAAATTCTAATTCTGAATTATCATATTCTATTTGTAAATATTGAATCGCTTGAGATCTTATAACCGGATTTGTTAATGCACTATAATCGTATCCCATTACATTTAATATATAATTATCTATTTCAGATTTATGTGTTTGTTCAGATACTGTCACTTTATGGTATATTAATTCAGAAGTCTATGTACTTAACAAATCATCTAATGATAAATTTACATTACCAAATGATAATAATAACTAATTAATATCAAATCCTGTATTATCTATTGTTGAAATTGGGAATGTAAATACCAATTGAAATTGATTATGCTCAAAAATCTGGGTATTAAACAAATTTAACCATTGACTTGTTTCTATTGAATGGATTTCACTATCTCTGAAATATTCGTTATAATATTTCAATCTAATATTATCTATTCCAGTTCTATATCTAATAATAGGCATATAAGATTGATTATTTGGTAATTTTATTGACCAATTGTTTATTCTAGTAGTTATATATCTGCGGTATACATCAATACCCTATTGCTCATATCTATAATCCAATTTCAAATTTTTATATAAATTAGAATCAATTAAATGTAATACGTCAGTATAGAAAACAGTTTTAATTAAATATATAATACCTTCCTCATAATTAATTGACCCAATAGGCTAAACATTTACATCTGATTCATATTCTGTTTTATTATATAAAAACCCTCTACCATTATCAATAATTTCATTTGTAATTGTGTTTTTGGTAAATGTTAATTTAACTGAACTAGGTACAATTCTCGATTTTGATAACATTAATGAAAACATTTGATCCTATGGGGGTAATACCCACACATCATTAATTAATGACTAATATTCTTCTGGCAATATCCGTATTTTAGTATAATATGTTTCTAAATCTATCAATTCAGAATGATACAATATAGTATGATTATAATATGTTTCTAAGTCATTTAATCCCAAAATATTAGTATTTGCGCATTCTAATATACTTAATCCGTCAATATATTTATCATTTCTAGGATTGAATAATGAAGTGACTAAGTACTACTTACCAAATAATGTTATTTCATTTTGTTTGTTAAATACTATATTATTATTTTTATCAGTAATAGATACTTCACCAAATATATTAATATTATCCATCGTGTTTTGTGACAAGAATATATATATAAAAACTTGTCACATACCTCCTTTTAAAAAATTGTTAGCAAATTAAATCTTATTACCCACAAATATACTTCCATATTTTTTTTCTCGTTTGTCAGTCATTGAATGCAATTGTATTGTGTCATTTACTGGAGCATTGTCTCTTCCAACATTCTCGGTAGTCTATCCAACTGGCAACATTTGAATTCCTAAATATATTAGATTTACATTAAATGGTATAAATAATTTATCTAGGAAATTAATTATTAATTGGTTTGGAGTTATATTCGATCCTTCAATTTGTCCCCTTGAATATATCCTATCCTACGTCGTATTATATAATATGACAATAGTTCGTTGTAATAATTGATTAATTAACATTTCTTGATATTCATTTTTAATTTGCTATTTAATAGTATTTAAATATGGAATCGAATGAGTCGAATATAATTTTTTAATCCTATCATTTACCATATTATCTATATCATCTTTATATTGTAAATAAATGTGTGATTTTATCTGTTCTTTAAGCGAATTTAATTCATTAAGATCTCTAAAATACTAATTATATTCATAATCTACATACTATGTCATACCATTCAAATTGTTAAATTGTAAAATAACATAATTTGTAGAAAATCTATAGTAACTAAAAATTATATTTACCATTTCCTAAAAACTAGATATGTTTCCTTTATTAACTAATTCTTTTATAATATTATTTATAAATTTATTACTTACAATTTGATATGTCTGAATATTATTCTCAAAACTAACCAAATAATCATTTAATATATCATAATCTTTTAATTTACGATAAAATGTACGCATATCAAAATATTCTGGTAAATCCATTTCATATATAGATACCAAATTATTACTAAATTCGCTATGGTAATAAAAGAAAATACTAAGAATTTCTAACAATTCTTCATATATGCTTTCAGGCTCATCTAAATCCAAATCGTTAATAAATTTTGGAAATAATTGCCGTTTTATAAATTCATATGATTTTTGTAAATCTTCTTGATTACTTGCAGTTTGATATGATATATTAAGAAAATCCATTAGAAATGTAATATTGTTATATAACTATACATTTGTAATATCAAATAAATCATATTTATAATAATCATATTCTATATTTAATTGATAATTTTCATAAAATATAGGAGATATAAATGTAATGCTATGCAATTGATAATTAATCGTACCCTATTTCCTATATTTTTCTAATGTACCGTTTACCATTCGCATTTCCCATAAAACACCATTAATATCATATATTAGATATTTTTCCTATCCCAACTGATTCTTGACTACAATTTTCATTGAATTATCCATAATTATTTTATAGTCAGGATTTAATAATATTGTGTTAGTACTGATATTTATATATTGTTCTGTTGCATGATTTATCTGATATTTATGTTTTAACATATTACATACCTCACAATATCATATTTGCAAACCTCGAATACCTTATTATTAATAATTAGCATTAAAGTTTTTAACTACATTTATAATGACTTTACCACTTGAATCACTTGTGAATTTGAGAGCATATATTAATGATGTATGAGTATCTAATTTGAATTCACTATTTGCGTCAATATAAATACATTTCGATAAATTTTCAGTCAATTCATCTGAATTAGTATGGTCAAATAAATTATTAATCCATAACTTCATGATAGAACTTGTTTGGTTTTTAATTGAAAGTGTTATATTTGATTGAATTGCTCCAAATAGATCTTGTAATTCATAAAACGTATCTGGGATAATATTAATCTCCTACGAATATACATGTACAGTATCTAGCGGATATAAATCAACCATTACTACACCAGATGGTAAAACTGAATTAGGAATAATATAATATGTTATTTTTTCTGCACCAGCATCTAATAATATGTTATCAACTAATCCAGAATAGTCATTTCTAATATAAATATTAACAGGATAATCATTTGTATTTTTATATTTTGGCATTATCTTTTCCCCCCATTTTTATTTTTAAAAAATGTCAAATATCTATCAATTGATTCTAACATTTGTTGAGTGTCGTCTACTTGTGACACATATTTTGTAAAACCCACATTATTACGATTCAATTCATTTTGAATTAATATTTTAACAAAATTATCTTCAAATATACAGTAAATACTAATATACAATATATTATAATTAATATCCATTAATTCTACTGGAAAATTAAATCCTATAAATATATGAAACTGATATTCATTTTTAAAATCAAATTTTGACAAAGTTAAATTATCCCAATATTCCAAATCAAATAAATCATGATAATCAATAATAGCGTTATCTTTTGTAATTATTCCATATAATGTATAATCACATAATTTGATCATTCTAGATGATTTATCATTTCTATTATATACAATCTAATAACTTCTTGCCAAAACATCTAATTTATCAATTATATCTGTAATAGTATCATTATATACTAACAATGGACTAAATTGTTTCTTATCACACAATTTAATTTTATCAATTAATATATGAAGAGATTGTATATTATAATTAGTATCACCTACAATTAACGGAAGTATATCAACCAAATTAGATATCATATAAATTGTATTTAAATTAAAATACGGAGTTTGTGTCTAGTCACATAACGATTGTAATTCATTCAATTGTGAAATATCATTGTCTTCCCTATACTATAAATTACTATTATCATTAATATCATTATCTATTGTAGTATCATCACTATTATCTGACATAAACTAATCTATATTCGTATTAATATTATCTATTAGATCTGCAACTGCAAAATTTGACATCTTAGAGATTTCGTCAGAATCATATAATGTTTGTATATTAAAAAGATACTAATATAAATTACTCATTTTAAGTAATCGCCTTCCGGCAATAATTGGCTTATCTTGTTGTAATTGCATTTCTGTATATACATATTTTAGCAAATTAAGTAATATAGATATATCTGTCTAATTAATATCTGTAATATTATTGCTCCTAATCTAATATATAATTTCTGACTATAATTGGTAAAAATTTTTTACAGACATTTCCATCAATTTTATGGTAAATACTTCTCAATATATGAAAAGTAAATACCACACACCTCCCTCAAATTAATAATATACTAAATATTAACTTACTTTAATATATGCATCATCAATCCATATATAGATAGATGGATTATCATTATTATTACTATCAGATCTAACAATATATAATTTATCTTCTCTACCTGATGTTGGTAAATCATCATATGTTGCCACGAATACCAAATCTCC
>CALMHN010000141.1 GCA_937863745.1 uncultured bacterium
ATTGCGTTTATTGTTTTAGATGTAATATTAAAGAAGAGTATACAACTAAGGAACAAATAGATAAAACAATAGATACATTACAATTATTTCCAAAGAAAGTTGGTATTACTTTAATGGGTGGCGAACCATTGATTCACCCTAATATAAATTATATTATAGAGAGACTACAAAATATTAATAATCTTCAGTATTTATATATTTTTACAAATCTATCTTTAGATATACCAACAGCTGCACTTAAGTTTGATCAGAAAAATAAAATAAAGTTTCTTGTAAGTTATCATCCAACATTTGTAGAAAGTGATAAGAGTTCTTCGTCTTTTAAGGAGAAATTAGCATTACTAGTACAAAACAATATTGATACATATGTTAAATTAATGCTTGAGTATAATTACATTAATGAAATAAAAAATATGTACGAACAATTAAAATCATTTATACCATCTTCAAATATTCATATAATACCACTTGAACCAATTGAAAAACAAAATTATCCAAAAGAATACTTAGATCTGGAAAGATATGTAAATAAGATAGATAAATACAATACTTATAAATCTATGCAAAGTGGGTTTATAGTATATTATATTATTCAAAATGATGATAAAATAGTTAAGGAGATATATACAGAAGAAGACATGTATAAATTACCAAAATTTTATCATTGTTTCTTTGGTATGCAATGTAATGCAGGATATCACTTAGATATTACTCCAAATGGAGATATTTATATTAGATGTGATCTTGCTAATCAGTATAAATATAAACATAAAGTACAAACAATAAATCCTGAGAATATACAAGATATCATTGATAAACCAAGAATATGCTCTCATATGCAATGCTTTATGAGAAATGATATACGTATGTTAAAGAAGGTTAGACCACATGTCTAGCTGTTTTGTTAAAGAAAACATAAATGCTGTTATTCATGTAGTATTACCATATATAAATGGTGGACTGTTTGATGCATTCGAATATTATGTTGGTATATATGAGCATGATCCAAAGATATATCTTTTTTATATTATGTATCCTGGTTTTAATTACTCATACAATAAAATATCATCGACTATATTGAAAGATATAATGCTTGATAAATATAATATAAATCACAGCATATTTCATAATATGATATTTTTAAAGAAACCAGCTGAGCTTATTCGTTATAAGTTTAATAAAGTATTAATTTTAGATAATCATACATTATTCTTTATACAACCAATTTTAAATGTAAATGAATGTTATGTTATAATTGACCCTTTTTGTCCATCCAATACAGATTATCAGAAATTATCATTGTTATCTAACTATAAATGCTATTCTGAGTTACTTTTATATGCTGCAAATGGAGCTTATTAGTTAGATTAATTTTTAAAGGAAGGATATTAAAATGATAGAGGAAATAGAACAGTTTCTTGTTGGTGAACCATATAGACAAAAGATAAACTTTGCTATTTTCAAAAGATATGATCATTTTGAAAATAATGCTTATATGACATGTGTAAGCAAGGGTATACCTAATGATGAACAATTAGAAGAGATCTTATCTTATCTCCAGCCAGAACAAAAGCTTTTAATGTCTTTGAAAAAAGGACAAACTATAAATCATCCAAAGATTGTTGTTTTATATGAACATCCAAAAGATTTTCATTCTTTATTTAATACATATATTTATTATCATGTTGGTTATTTTGATCCGCATCCAAGATTATTTCATGAATGTATCTTTTATGGCAAGAAAATAATATATATTAATAAAAAAAATGTTAAAGATGGAGGATATTTTAGATATTATGATGCAATAACTAATGGATTAAAGAATGTTTGGTTAGATGAGAATGATGAAATTATTAAAAACATGTTATCTTAGAGAGGAATATCAAGTCTAATGTTTAATAAGATAAAAATAATACCAAAAGATGCAGAATTACAAGATAATGTTTATTTATTTCATTTAAATATTACTTATAGATGTAATCTATTTTGTAGTTATTGTTATAATAGATATTTATTAGTTAATAGAGATAATATCTCAAGTGATATGCATAAAGAGACGCTTCAAAAGATAGTTAAGAATATAAATATGTATTTTAAAAATAGACCAGAAAATATAAATATATGGCTTCTTGGTGGTGAACCATGTTTACATCCAGAGTTTGAATCATTAGTAGATATATTATTATCTATTGATAATTTAAACAAGTTAAAGATATTCACTAATGGTACATTACCAGATGTATATCTGAAGTTGAAGAAAGATATATTGAAAAAAAGAAGCATTACTATTTCTTATCATGCTGAAAAGGTTAAATATTATACTTTTATAGATATACTTGATCGCATTTGTGCTTCTTATTTAGATCTTCAGGATTTGCCACACATTATTGTATATTTAGATAATAATTATAAAGAAGACGTTGATAAAGTTCTATACTATTTACATAAGATTAAATATCCTTTTGTAAAGATATCATCATTACAAAAACAGCACCAGTGTAATACAATTGATTATAATGAATATGATACTTATGTAAAAAAATGGAATTTGAAAAATGAAAAAGCTATACTGCGAATATATAAAGATGATATAATTATAGATGAGATACCAGAACAGCAATTATCAAATGGATGTTTTTATGGATTAACTTGTATGTATAAACGTAATGCTTTTAGAATTGAACCAAATGGGGAAATTATCTCTGCTTGTAATAATAAAACTACTAAAAATAAAAAACGATATTATGCATTTATGCAAAAACATCTTACTAATATATTAGATTATTATGATAAAAAATGTGTTTGTAATGAAAAAAATGGATTTTGCAATTGTAGTTTGTCATATGGATACAGTAAATATGGCTTTTATTCTAAGGATGATAAATATGCAAAATCTAGAACAGATATTATCTAATGTAAAACAAAACACACAAAGTATTTGTATTAGTCCTTGTAATAGAGATATTATTAAAGATAATGCTTATTTGTTTGATATTAATGTTACTTATATATGTAATATGTATTGCAGTTATTGTTATAACAGAGATATCTTAAAAGATAATAGAATGTTATCTTTTAGTGTATTTAAAAAGATAGTTGATAATATAGCTAATGTTATACATAACGAACCTATTGTATTGCATATATTAGGTGGAGAACCATTCCTTGATCCAGATTTATATAAGATGATAAAATATGTATTGAATGATGCTAATCTTAATCTTTATAAAATTAAGATTTTTACTAATGGAACATGTATACCTGAGAATATAAAAGATTTCTTAAATGATCCAAGATTTGAATTGGATATTGTATTTCATGCAGAGCAAATATCATATACCGAATTTATTGATAATTTGAAGTATTATATTATTAATAAAGATTATCATAATAATATACATATCTATGTATATTTGGAAAAAGATTATTTGAACGATATAAATAGTATATTAAATTATTTAATAACTGAAGTAAAACACCCAAACATCTTATTGAATGATCTTCAACCAAGTCAAGTATCTAAAGATGTCTATCTTGATTTTATTAGAAAATGGCGCTTAGATAATAAAAGATCTATCCTTAATTTAAAGATTGATAATGATATATATAAACTATATATATCAGATGTTTTTCCAAATATGTTTACTGGTCTTACATGCATGTATAAGAAAAATGTGTTTGTAATAGAACCAAATGGTCATATATATCCAGCTTGTGGTGAAGCATCACGAACATATTATGCTTATATAGAAAATCATATCAAACAATGCATTGGGGAAATGAATAATGTAATATGTAATAGACCACAGTGTACTTGTATAGATTCATTTGAATATTCTAAATATAATAGAATGAGCCGATTAGTATGAATGCTGTAATATATGTTAATAAATCACATATAAATGGATGCTTATTTGATGCATTTGAATACTATATGTGTTTAAAGAAACATAATCCAACATTATTAATTATACTTTCAAAAATAGTTATTTTTCAGACATTACCATTTTCTGAAATAATAGATGTTTTTTTAGATAAATATAATATTACACATGCTGATCTTAAAGATGTGTATGATATTAATAAGTTAATTGATTTAAGTGTATTATGTGTAAAAAATCATATAAAAAATGTATTAATTGTTGATGAATATACTCCTCA
>CALMHN010000142.1 GCA_937863745.1 uncultured bacterium
ATAAAAAGGTAATGTAATATGATTGAAGCAAAACTTTTAAAGTGTTAATATCTAATTATAGAGTAGGGTTCGAGCTTTATTCTAAAAATTATATAGAAGGAGAATTATAAAATGAGTTTTGATTATGCATACTCAACTACAAATCAACCTAGCACTGGAACAACGATATTCTATTGGATAGTTTGTATCTTTATGCTTGTTGTTATGTGGAAAGTATTTGAGAAAGCCAATAAACCTGGCTGGGCTGCAATTATTCCAATTTACAATGTAATTGTTTTAATTCAAATTGCAGGATTATCTCTATGGTATTTATTATTACTATTTATACCTATAGTTAATATTTATGCAATATTTAAAATCTATATTGAATTAGCTCATAAGTTTGGTCAATCAACTGCATTTGGTGTTCTATCTGTATTCTTTGGTATAATTTGTATGCCAATTCTAGCATTTGGAAAAGCCCAATATGTTGGAAATAATACTACATCAACAAATATGTAGTTAAATAAGAAAGTAAATGCAAATTTACTTTTTTATTTATGTTATAATTTAATAATCAGTAGAGTTTATAGGAGATATAATGAATATAATAGATGCAATAATGGATACATTAAATAATATAGAATATGGATTTAAAGACTCAGATGGCTTTAATATCATTAATGATGAAAATAAGTGGAATGATGAGTTCTATGAGTTTTATTACTTATTATCTCCAGAAGAATTATTAAATACAAAATGTGGTGTTTGTTGGGACCAAGTAGAACTTGAAAGAAAATTATTCAATGATAATAATATACAATGTTCTACATATTTTATTTATTTAGATGATGGTGCTGATTTGCCATCACATACTTTTTTAACTTATCAAACTAATAATAAATATTATTGGTTTGAACATTCCTGGTATGATTATAAAGGTATTCATGAATATAATACTTTAAACGAATTATTAAATGATGTAAAAGAAAAATTTGTTAATAGTAAAGATGCCAAAGATAAATATCCAATACTAATCTATAAATATAATAAGCCAAGATATCATATTGACTGTGAATCATTTTATAAATATATTAATACTCAACAATTAATTAAATAAAAGAATTGGAGGTAATTATGAAAAAGAATTTTCTATATGCTTTAAAACTATTAAAAAATAGTTTTTATTCTTTATTTCTAATGGAAATAATTTATCGATTATTAGCTAATTTTATAGTTTTTCCTTTTTGTAAATTCTTATTTAGATTATCTCTAAAAATATCCAAAGTTGATTATTTAGCAACGTCTAATTTTTTACAATTATTAAAAAATCCTTTTGCTGACATAATTCTCTTATTTACTTTATTAATACTAACAATATTTATTATCTTTGAAATGTCATCTATTATTATTATATTAAATCAAGCAAATAAGCATTCTGAATTAAGCATGAAGCAATTATTTAATGAAGCACTTAAACGAACTATCAATGTGTTATATCCATCAAATTGGTCATTAATATTTTTAGTAATGTTTTTAGTACCTTTTGCTGATACTGCTAAATTATCAACAATTATAAGTGAAATTAAAATTCCATGGTTTATTGCTAAAGGAACAATTAATGTATTTCCCTGGAATTATATATTTGGTTTATTAATTATATTATTAACTTTATACATATTTCCTCGTTTATTAACGCCATTTTATTTTATTATAAATGGGAATTCAGCTTCATCATCTTCCGAGAAGAGTTTAAAACTATTGAAAAAAAGACGAGAAAGAGGACTTGGATCATTTATCTTGTTTTATTCTCTTATTATTTTTGTAAGTGCCTTATTATCAATTTCAATTGATGAATTATCAGGATTAATTATTGAAAAATTATTAAGTGGAACTGCCGAAAACTATATCTTAGTTTCTATCCATAATACTAATAAATATATTGTTAATTTTATAATAGATGGAATGGGAGTATTTGCTAATTATTCATATTTGATGGCCGTAAAAGTTAATTCAGAAGACTTAAATGATAAAATATTTAATAAGGAAATAATTAAGTCAAAAGATAAATTAGCTCATAACACAATAAGATATTATTCTTTGTTTTAGTAATAATAATATTTATTATAAGCATGGTCGTTAATTTTTTTATTGCTTATGCAATTAATGTAAATAAGGATACGTATAATTATTTTGTAAGTAACACTATAAAAGTAATTGCCCATCGAGGTGATGATACTAATGCTCCAGAAAATACGATTCCTGCTTTTGAAAAAGCCATTGATGAAGGTGCTGATTACGTTGAATTAGATGTTCAAGAAACAAAAGATGGTATTATTGTTGTTACCCATGATTCAAATTTTAAAAGATGTACTGGTTACAATGGTAATGTTTGGAATATGAATTATGATGAAATAGAAAAACTAGATGCAGGGTCTAAGTTTAGTTCAGAATTTAAAGGAACAAAAATACCAACACTTGATGAAGTTATTAAATTTGCCAAAGGGAAAACCAAATTATTAATAGAATTAAAAACCAATGGGCATGAAGTCGATTTAGCTAAAAGGACATTAGATGTAATTAACGCAAATGATGCAATTGATGATGTTATGATTCATTCGCTTTCATATGATGAATTAAAGAAAGTCAAATCTTTAAATCCTAATGTTAAATGTGGATATATCATGACCTTTGTAACTGGCTCATATGATAAATTAGATGATGCTGACTTCTTTTCTATTGAAACAACATCTATTACTTCTGATAATGTATCTAATATTCATAAATTAGGTAAAGAAGTATATGCATGGACAATTGATGAAGACGATGATATGGAAAAAGTAATAAATGCAGGGGTTGATGGCGTAATTACTAATAAAGTTACCAGTGTAAAAGATAAATTAAAAGAAACGGATAATCTATTTATTGATACTTATAAGTCTTTCTTAAGTAAACTACATCAAAAAATAATTAATTTATGTTACAATAGCTTACTAAAGAGGAAATATTATGGAATATAATGAAGGCCAATTGGGAATACCAAACTATGGGCCCTGGTACATTGATGCTCTTCCAACACAAGACAAAATTCAAGAAATGAATCGTATTCATAGTTTTATTAATGCTGTTATTTATTTGGATGACATTAAAGAATTTAAAGGAAGAAAAGATATCGAATTTATTAACTATGGTAGTAATCAATTAATATATGTATTAACTATTAATGGGATAAGTCGATATACTCTAGTGGTTAATCAGCCAAGTATGAAACCACATTCAGGAGAATTAGAGTTTAATAATTTAAGAGATTTATCTAAAACTAATTCTAATGTCATACAACCCTTATATTATTTTGTCGATGAAAGAAATCCTAGTTTAGAATTATATATAACAAAATATGAATATCAATCAAGATGTATTGGTGTTGATACAACTAAATGGGGAATGTGGATACCGGAACCTTATTATCACTTTCTAAATTTCCATGATATAGAAAAAAATGTTGTTGCTTCTAATATGATTGCATTGTTAATAAAATTCTATGATGAAAATAAAAATTTGGGAATTGTAAATTGCAAATTAGATGGAGGGGACTTCATGTTAAAAAAGTCCTATCTAGGAGCAGGATTTACCAATGATAATATCCTAAATAATCTTGAATTAATTGCTTCCAGAAAAAGAATTACCATTTCTTTAGATGAATATATTAATATGCTTATTAATGAATTAACGATACTTACAAATGAGCATATATTTCTTTTGCGTCAATTAAGAACTAGAATCACTGATGATGAGGTTTATAAAGGCGTTGATATAGGATTAAAATTAAGAAAAATTAATAGATGATTAAATCATCTTTTTCTTTACGTAATAATAAAATAATTATATGAAAATATGAATATAATCATTAATAATTTGCTACAATAGTATTATAGTAGAAAATACTAGATTAACATAAAAGGAGGTATCTTATGTTAAAGAGTAAAATAGGTTATAGCATCTTAGAAAATGCTTATGATGCTGGTGTGGAAACAGCAAAAATGGCAACAAGTGATATTGAAGGAAAAATTGGATTCTTATATTCATCAGTTGTATATGATCAAGAAAAGTTAATTCAGGGTATTAAAAGTGTTTCTCCTGATTTAAAAATTGTTGGATGTACAACTAATGGAGCAGTAATGGTTCCATCAGGAATTTTAGATAATCCAAATGGTTTTGCTGCTTTATTAGTATTTGCAGGAGAAGACCTAGTTGTTGGTACAGCTGCAAGTGATGCCATGGATGATGCTCGAAAAACAGGCCGTATGGTTGCTATGGAGGCATTAAAGAGTGCAGGTAAGAATATTGTTCCTAATTATTTTTATATGAGCGCCGCTCCAGCACAAGAAGAATTCTTTGTTAAGGGAATTCAAGATGTAATTGGACGTGTCCCTTTCTTTGGTGGATCAGGAGCTGATAATGATTTATCAGGAAAATGGTCAATGTTTAATGAAAATAAAGTTACAAAAGATGGTGTAACAGTAGCCTTCTTCTATACAAAAGAAACTATTGCAACAACTTATACAGGTGCTTATCATGAGACAAGTGACATGGGTGTTATTACTAAAGTAAATGGTAATAGACAATTAATGGAAATAAATAATCAACCTGCTTTAGATGTTTATTCTAAATGGTGTAATTATAACATGGAAGATGTTATGGGCGGGAAATTACTAGTATCAGCAATTACTAACCCACTTGCTGTTAAAGATAGACTAGGTGATTTAGCTGCTATTCGTCATCCAATGAATGGAAATGAAGATAAATCAATGAACATTGGTAACCAATTAGCCGTAGGAACTGCTGTTGTCAGAATGACTGCTACAGTTGATGAACTTATTGGTGCTACAAAAACTACATTAGAAGAAACTAAGAAATCTTTAAAAAATCCTGCAGGATACATGTTAATCCATTGTGGAGGACGTAAGATTGCTATAGGTAATAGAATAAATGAAGTATATCAAAATATAAAAAGTGTTGCTGGAGATGTTCCATTTGTTGTGGCCTTCACCTTTGGTGAATATGGATATTCTAAAGATTGCCAAGTTAATACCTGTGGTGGATTGATGTTATCATTTACTGGTATTGATGAATAGGAGGAAAAATGGAGAACTTAATAGGTCGTAGTTGGATACCATCCAAAAGTGGTCGCACAATTAACATTGTTAATCCTGCTACTAACGAAATAATAGATACTGTTCCTGATTCTAATACAGAAGATGTTAATGAAGCTGTTAATGCAGCTCGTAAAGGTTTTCAAGAATGGTCTAAAAAATCAATTTATGAAAGAGGAGAAATACTTCTAAAATTCAATGAATTAGTTAAAGAAAATAAGAATCGTTTAGCTAAGTTATTATCCGATGAAACTGGTAAGCCTTTAAAAGAAGCATTAGGTGAAATAGGCAACGTTGATATTGGTGTAAGAGCCTTCGTTGAAAGAGCTAAACATGAATATAATTATAGTATTCCTGCTGGACAAGAATTAGGACAAGAAAATACAATGCAGATAACTGTTCAAGCTCCATTAGGAGTAGTTGCAGCAATTATCCCATTCAATTTTCCAAGTGATTTATTCTGTCAAAAAGTACCAAGTGCTTTAATGATGGGTAATGCAGTTATCTTAAAACCATCTGGTCATAATCCTTTAACACTATGTGAATATGCAAAATTGTTAATTGAAGCTGGAGTAAGTGCTGGAGCTATAAATGTTATAAATGGACCTGGTGCTGAAGCAGCCCAAGCCTTAGCAAGTAATCCTGGTGTAAATTTAGTAAGTTTAACAGGATCTACAATTGCAGGTATGGAAACCATGGCAATATGTTCTAAAAATCTAACTCATACAATGTTAGAGTTAGGTGGAAACGATGCCTTCATTCTTGATAAAGATGGTGATGTCGATTTAGCAGTTGAAGAAACTATCTGGGGACGTTTATATAACACAGGACAAGTTTGCTGTGCCTCTAAGAGATTCTTAATTCAAGAAGAAGTAAAAGATGAATTTATAAATAAATTGTTAACAAGAATTGGTAAAATTAAATTTGGTTTACCAAGTGATCCAAATACTGAATTTGGTTGCTTAATCTCTGAAGATGCAGCCAAGAATGTAGAAGAACAAGTTAATGCTACTATTTCTTCAGGCGCCAAATTAGTTTGTGGTGGTAAAAGAAAAGGTGCATTCTATGCTCCAACTATCCTTGATAATGTAACTAAAGACATGGATGTTGCTAAAGACATGGAAATATTTGGACCAGTTATTTCAATTATCCCATTTAAAGATATTAATGAAGCAGTAGAAATTGCTAATCAATCTTCATTTGGTTTATGTGGATCAATTATTTCAAGAGATATAAATAAGGCTATGAAAGTAGCTAATGAATTAGAATGTGGTGGAGCCATCATAAATGGAGCATCATTCTATCGTTCATTTGAAATGCCATTTGGTGGATGGAAACATTCAGGAATTGGTAACGAAGGAGTTCTAAGTACTTTGAAAGAAATGTCTAGAACAAAAACAATTATCCTAAAAAACATTTTAAAATAATGAAAAGAGTTCTATAAAAATAGAACTTTTTTGTTATAAATTAATATATTTAATGAAGATCATAGATGTTATAATATAATTAAATCTAAACCAAAGCCATGCATGAATATAAAAGTGTAGTGTAATCAAGAAAAAGGAAGATATAAAAATGGATTATAGATATGATACAAATGATAGTGCCAGAGATTTTCATAAAGAAAGAAAAGCTTTTATTATCTATAATAATGAAATTGAATTTTTACCAGAAGGTAGTGCTATGTCTCATTTTGAGTATTGTCAAACTAAAGGATTAGATAAAAACACTTTTAATGAGATCACAAGAGGATATTATTTAAATGATAAAGTGGTATTTTATAAAGATAATTTTATTTACGACGATAATGTAATTAACGAGTCACTAAATTTTTTAGAACAGATTGCATCAAAAGTTTCCTCAAATGAATTTGAAATCTACTTTGGACAATTGCCTGAAGAAAATTTTGCTCTAGATTTTCACTATGGAAAGTATTCTAATGGTGTTATTTTAAAAAGTAATTATTTGCAACAAGCAAAATAATAAAAAATATTTGATAGAAAGTCGTGAATAACCATGAAAAATAAAGGTAGCAAGAACATAATAACTGATAGACTTGAATTAAGGGCCCAAACTATAAATGAGCAAAAGTATCTATGGGAAATTTTGATGATACCTGAAGTAAATAAATATTATTTAGCAGTTCCAACAAAATTTAGAGAAAACTTGAAAGATTGGAAAATTCAAGAAAAATTTTATACTGAAGAAATAAAGCAGGCAAATGATTTAAACGTATATAAATGGAGTATTTTTTTAAAAAATACCGAAACTTGCATTGGTAGGTTATCATGCCAAGAACGTAGCAGTGAAGATAGCAATATAACTGATTCAAGCATTAGGGGAGTTGGATGGTATATTGACCCTAAATATCAACACCAAGGTTATGCTACTGAAGCGGCTAAGGCTATGATTGATTATATGTTCAAAGAAGTTGAAATAAATGAAATAATAACAGGAGCAGCAATTATAAATATTGCTTCATGGAAGATAATGGAAAAACTAGGATTTGAAAGGCAATTACAAACCGATTTTGTACAATATACTTATCTTGATAATTTAACTGAAGATTATAGATATATTTTAACGAAGGAAATGTATTTAAAAACAATAATATAAAACTCTTTTAGTATTTAAAGAATATTGAATTAATTATACTTAAAAAAGGACTTAAAGAGAAGGTCAAAGAAGCAATTGGTTTTATCATAAATAAAATTGTTATGATATAATGTTATATAGTTTTAATTTATATAGTGACGAATTTGCAAGAAAGGAAATAGATAACATGTAGAATTCAGGTATGCAAAGATTAGAAATAGAAAGATTAATTCTAAGAAAGTTTGAATTAACCGATGCTGAAGAAATGTTTAAAGATTGGGCAACTGATTCTAATGTTAATAAATTTCTATTATGGAATTTAAAATTAATGATGAGAGACTTTGTAATGAAAGAAAGAAATTTAATGATGATGAAAGATTGAATAAGCGCTACAAATAATTTGTAAAGAATTAGAAGAAAATAAGTGAATAAAAATAAAGAAAATAAAATTTAGGAGAAAATAAATATGAAAATTAATAAAAAGACTGTAAAAATAATATTGATAATTATCTCTATTATTATATTAATTTCAGGAATAATATTAGGGATAAATGTATCAAATGAGTTAATAAATAATACCAATACAAATAATATATACGTTGATGGAACAGATTTTTCCGGAACGGCAAAATTAGGAACTTTTTTTGGCTCAAAAGTATTAGTTGTTTTATTTATATTCTATAGTATATTAATAGATATAGTAATTTGGCTTATATATGGGATTATCATTTTTATATTAAAAATGATAGATAGATTAAAAAATAAAGGGAGGTAATACCTATGGAAAAAGATATGTATCAAAAAAGAAAAGAAAGAAAGAACAAAACAGCAGGATGCGGGAATAATACTACAAATATTAACTGGTACCCAGGGCACATGGCTAAAACTAAAAGAGAGATTGGTGAGATATTACCAAGTATTGATTTAGTATATGAAATAATAGATGCTAGAATACCCAAATCTAGTAAGATAAAGGATATAGATTCATTAATAAAAAATAAACCAAGAATACTTATCATGTCTAAATATGATTTATGTGATCAAGTAGAAACTAAGAAATGGGTTAATTACTATGAAAATGAAGGATATCGAGTAGTTCTTGCTAATTTAGATGATACAAATGATTTTAAGAAGATTGTTACTAAAACAAAAGAAATAAATTCAGCTATAAATGAAAAAAGAGCAAGTAAGGGTCTAAAAGAAAAAATGTTACATGCTTTAGTAATTGGAATTCCTAATGTAGGTAAATCGACATTTATTAATAAGATGGCTGGTAGAAAAGTTGCAAGTGTTGGGAATAAACCCGGTGTTACAACCAAATTAACATGGTTAAATACGAACTATAATATTTATCTATTAGATTCACCAGGAATTCTATGGCCTAAGTTTGATAATATGGAGATTGCATTAAATTTAGCTGCTATGAGTGCTATTAACATAGAAGTGTTAGATAAACACGAAGTGTGTATACATATCTTGAATAAATTAAATAAATATTATAATAATATATTATTGACTAGATACGGGTTAGACAATATAGATCAAGATGATATTACAAGTGCATATGATGCCATAGGTAAAAAATATGGTGCAATGATTAAGGGTGGAGAAGTTGATTATACCCGTGTTGCTAATACGGTAATTAATGATGTTAAGAATAATATTATTAAAGGTATTACATTTGATAGGATAGAAGATAATGATAAAGAAATTTAAAGATGCTGATTTAGAACATTACGAACATGAATTGAATAAACAAGGTATTAATCTTATTGCTGGTATTGATGAAGTAGGGCGTGGACCATTATGTGGACCAGTTGTAACCTGTGCTTGTATTTTACCTGTTGGTTATCATTTAGATGGCTTAACTGATTCAAAACAATTATCAGAACGTAAGCGAAATGAATTTGCTGAAATTTTAAAACGTGATGCTATTTCCTATGGAATAGGAATAATTGATAATAAAAGGATTGATGAAATAAACATAAGAGAAGCAACTAAAGAAGCTATGTATATGGCTGTTTCCAATCTTAATGTAAAACCTGAGCATGTTTTAATAGATGCCATGCCATTAGAAAAATTAGAAATACCACATACCAGTATCATTCATGGAGATGCCTTATCCGAATCTATCGCAGCAGCTTCTGTTATCGCTAAAGTAACAAGAGATAACATGATGTATGAACTAGATAAAGAATATCCTATGTATGGTTATGCCAAGCATAAAGGATATCCAACAAAGGCTCATATCGAGGCTGTTAAAAAATATGGTGTTCAAGATTTCTATCGTATGACATTTGCACCAATTAAAGATATGATTAAGGAGAATAAAAATGAAAAAAATAATTAATAGATTTACTGTTAATGCTTTTGTATTAAGCTTATGTATGTTTAGTACAGAAATGTATGTTCGTTTTCTAATGAAGTCATCATTTATTGATTTTGCTACATTAAGAATTGCTATCAGTAGTTTGATTGTAGGCTTAGTAGTTTCTTGGATAGGACATTATTTACCAAGAGTCGGTCAAAGAATACTAAACTCTATATTTGTAATATTCATTGGAATAGAATATTTAGTAGAATTCTCTTTATATAACTTTATTGGTTTCTTCATGGGAATATCAAATGCCTCTCAAGGAACTAAAGCAGCTGGTTATATTAGAGATTTATTAACTAATAACAAACCATCATTCTATTTTATTTTAGTAATCATGATATTATTTTTAATATATTATATATTTATCGATAGAAAACTTTTTAAGGATAATCATAAACATCAAAATATTAAAAATGATATTATAAGAAATATTTTATTTATAATATTAATAATTGGTTTAAGTGGTTTTTATTACTATACAATTAGAAGTGATAAATTCCAAAACAAATTACAAACAACATCTAATTATTCTCTATGGTTATTCCCTGAAAATTCTAATTTATCAGTAAATAACTATGGAATATTTATGTATGTATTTTCAGATATTAAAAGTGTAGTAACAGGAATTGATTCAGACTATGTCATGGCACTTGAAGCAAGTGAAGAATCTGAAGAAAAAGTTGATAAAGAAGATGCTGTTGTAACCGATAATACAAGAGTAATTGATGATACAGCATGGGAATCACTTAATGATGAGACAACTGATACTACATATAAAACTTTAAATTCATATTACATGAATAGAGATATAACTGATAAGAATGATATGACAGGTATATTTGAGGGGAAAAACCTCATAGTTATTTTAATGGAATCAGTAGATGAAATAGCTATTTTAAATGAAAAAGATTTTCCAACATTATATAAAATGTATCATCAAGGAATAAGTTTTACTAATAATTTTACTCCAAGAAATAATTGTTCTACAGGTAATAATGAGTTTACTGTTTTAACAAGTTTATTTACCATAAATAATACATGTACAGCAAATGCTTATGCCACTAAATATAATTTCTATGAATCAGCCTATGGAATATTTGATGATGCAGGATATCAAACAAGTGGATATCATGATTATTCAGATTATTTCTATTACAGATCATCTATTCATCCTAATCTAGGAGCTTATGCCTTCTATGGTGCTCAAAAACTAGGAATAGCAATTGATACATCAACAAACGATGAAGATATGCACAATGAATGGCCAAGTGATGTAGACTTGTTTAAAACGGCTAAAAGCCACTATATGGATGATGATAAATTCATGGCATACTTTGCTACAGTTACAACTCATCAAACTTATTATGATTCATCTACTTGGGGTGATGCCTATACTGATGAATGGGCAAATACTGATTATCCTGAAGCTTTAAAGAGATATTTATCAAAGATGAAAGTTCTTGATAATGCTTTAGCGGAATTACAGTCTGAATTACAAGCAGAAGGAAAATTAGATGATACAGTAATTGCTTTATTTGGAGATCATTTCCCATATGGATTAACAGATGATCAAATAAATGTTTATTTATCAGAAAATGGAGCAGGTTATACTGTTGATCGAAATAGTACAACAAATAAAAACGTTGACAGGACTCCAATGATAATCTATAATTCAACTTTGAAAGAGCCAATTAAAGTAACTAGTTATACAACAGTAATAGATTTATTACCAACATTACTAAATATGTTTAATATGAACTATGATCCTAGATTATATTTAGGAACTGATGTATTTTCTAATTCTTATGTATCACGTGCCGTTTTCTCTGATGCATCATGGCAAAATGAATATGGTTTCTATTATGCTCCAACATCTAAGATGACTTATGTTGATGGAAGTACAAAAACCTATACTGATGCTGAGTTGGTTGCAATTAATAAAGAGATAAACACTAGACAATCTATGAGTGGTTCTTCAATAAAATCCGGATACTTTGAGTATCTAATGGATGGTCTTGATAAATATAAATCACTTACCACGACAACTACTACTGTAGCAACAACTTTAGAGCCCACAACCGTGAGTTCTGGTGAGTAATTATTATAAGAAAGGATATAGATAAGATGAGTAAACTAGTAATCGTTGAGTCCCCAGCTAAGACTCATACAATCGGAGCCTATTTAGGTGATGATTATAAAGTAGTATCAAGCAAAGGACATATAAGAGATCTTGCTACGTCTGGAAAATTTGGACTAGGAGTTGATGTTGAGGGAGACTTCGCACCAACTTATGTTCCAATTAAAGGAAAGAAAAAAGAAATAAGTGAATTAAAAAAAGATGTAAAGAATTCTGAATTTGTCTATCTAGCAACCGATCCCGACCGTGAAGGAGAAGCTATTAGTTATCACTTATTTGAAGCACTAGGTATAAAAGATGCCGGTTATGAAAGAGTAGTATTTAATGAAATTACTAAACCAGCAGTATTAGAATCTTTTAATCACCCACGAAAAATAGATATGGAACTTGTACGTTCCCAAGAAACAAGAAGAATATTAGATCGAATTATTGGTTTTAGATTATCTAAATTAATGCAAAATAAAACTGATGGTAAATCAGCAGGACGTGTTCAATCTGTTGCCTTAAAACTTGTTGTTGATCGTGAAAGAGAAATTGAAAAGTTTATACCTGAGGAATATTGGGAAGTAACAGCTCACTTTGATAAATTTGATGCTGAACTTGTTAATTATAAAAATGAAAAACTAGAACTACATAACGAAGAAGAAGTAAAAAATATCACTGACAAACTAAGTGAAAATTATAAAGTTACAAGTGTTGAAAAGAAAGAAAAAGCTCGTAAAGGTTTTATGCCATTTACAACTTCTACATTCCAACAAGCTTGTATTAATAAATTTGGTTTTTCATCAACAAAGACTATGCAAATAGCTCAAAAGTTATATGAAGGTATTGATATAGGTCATGAACGTACCGGTTTAATTACTTACATGAGAACTGATTCAACAAGATTATCACCTATATTTATTAATGATACTTTTAAATATATTGAAGATAAATTCGGTAAACAATATGTTGGCGTGGTAAAAAAGGGTAAAAAGACTGAAAATGTTCAAGATGCCCATGAAGCAATAAGACCAACTTCAATTCATCGTACACCTGAATCTGTAAGAGAATATTTAAGTAATGATGAATATAAAGTTTATTCAATAGTATATGCTCGTGCTTTAGCTTGTCTAATGGCTGATGGTAAGATTTTATCAACAACCGTAATGTTTGATAATAATACCTATGGTTTTAAATCAACTGGCATTGTCGAAACTTTTGATGGATTCTTAAAAGTATATCGTAATTACTATTCAACAACTGAAAGTATTCTACCTGATATAAAAGAAGGAGAAGTATATAAAACTTCTGATGTTGAAACAGAACAAAAATTTACTAAACCTGTTGCCCGTTATACAGAAGCAACTTTAATTGAAGAAATGGAATCATTGGGAATTGGTAGACCATCAACATATGCTACAACAATGAATATTTTAAAACTAAGAAAATATGTTGATATCAAAGAGCATAAATTCTATCCAACAGAAGTAGGTTTCCAAATAACTGATAAGTTACAAGAATTTTTTGCTAACATTATAAATGTTAAATATACAGCAAATATGGAAACTGACTTAGATGAAATAGCTGAAAATAAAAAAGATAATATTAAAGTATTAAGAGATTTCTATAATACTTTTGAACCTGAAGTAGAAACAGCATTTAAGAACATGGAAAAAGAAGCACCAAAGACAACTGGTGAAAAATGTCCTGAATGTGGTCATGATTTAGTTATTCGTAAAGGTAAATTTGGTGAGTTTGTAGCTTGTTCAAATTATCCTGAATGCAAATATATTAAAAAAGAAGAGCATAAAGTTACAATTGTTTGTAAATGTCCTGCATGTGGTGGAGATATCGTAGAAAAACTTACAAGAAAAGGTAAAGTTTTCTATGGTTGTTCTAATTATCCAAAGTGTAAAACAGCATATTGGGATAAACCAACAGGAGAAGAATGTCCTAATTGTAAAAGTATGTTAGTGGAACATGGAAAACATATTAAATGTTCATCATGTGATTATATAAAATAAGATGTAAGTAATGTTACATCTTTCTTTTTTATTATTTTACATAGGATATTGCATTTATTTGTTTTTTTCTATAATATTAACTATATAAAGTAGGAGTTTTCTATGAAGAAAAATACATTAAAATTAAGTGTATTAGTTCTTTCTGTATTATTAATAGTTATGTCTGTAGGCTATGCAGCATATTCTGTTGTATTAAATATTACAGGAACTAGTACAATAAGTGCTTCAACTTGGGATGTACATTTTGAAAATATAGGAGCTGGGATAGCAGCGACTG
>CALMHN010000143.1 GCA_937863745.1 uncultured bacterium
TATAAGAAAAACTTTAACTATAAGAAACATAATTTCTTTAATTATTATATCTTTAATGTTAGTTATTATTTTTGTTTGTTTAACAATAATTAAACTTTCAAATGATATTACTAAATATGCAGATAAGTCTAGCGATGGAAGAATTTTATTGGTATCAGATACTACTGATCTTAATTTAATTAAGTCTAATGAGCATGTAATTTTTGCTGATAGTGATAAATATAGATTTGGTTATTCTTTTTATTATGGAAAAGGGAATTATATATATATTAAACCAATAATTGATGAATCAGTTATTCATTTAACAAGTGGGAATAATGTTATTAATTCTAATGATATGATTTGTTCTAAAAAATTATATCCATATGAATATTCTAGTTATGTAGATTTAAGCAAATTTATTGATTCAAATAAATTAATTGGCAATACTTTAAGTGATGGTACATATTCGTTCAATGTTGTTGGTAGTTACGACAATATTGGTATGGAAGAAGCAAACTATTGTTATATTTCTAAAGAAGGATTTGATCAATTACCAGTTGAAGGATATAAATACTTTATGATTTTGATTGATTCTAGGGATAATTATGATAGTGTAACTCATTTCCTTGATGAAAATAATATTAGATATATAGATAATTTATATCCTGATGAGACTCTTTATTATTTAATCAAGATTCCACTTTTGGTTATTTGTATTGTTTTGGTAATTATTTTAATTTTAAGCTTTAGTATTTGCCATAAAAATATAAATGCTAATAGTAGGTCTATAGGATTACTTAAAGCTTATGGTTGTCATGAAAAAGATATTATAAAATATTTTGAAATATCTCAGTTCTTTCTTTTATTAATTTCTTTTATCTTGGCTTATACTATTTATTTTATTATTTATATTATTGCTCAACCATATCTAGCTAAATTTATTTATATGAATATTTATATTAAAATACCATTTATATCCATGTTTGCTTTTGGCTTTGCATTTTTAATATTTTATTATTTTATTATTAAATTAAATTTAATTGAGAAACTTAAAAATGAAATTATTTCACTTATCGAATACTAATGTATGTTAATTAAAAAGAGAATTATGATTATAATTCTCTTTCTTCGTTATCTAGATCTTTATCAACAAGTATTTCGTGTATTTCTTCTTCTTCATTACCTAAGTAAACTTCTTCTATACGATCAACTCGACATTTTTCTGATAATAATATGGAATTTACTTTTTGAGTAGCATCATCTATATCATCATTAGTTACTACATAGTTATATTTAGTTACTTCATTTATTTCTTGGTAGGCTCTTTCAAATCTTTTAAGTATTACTTCACGATTTTCAGTTTTTCTACCAATTAGTCTTTTTCTTAATTCAGACATACTTGGTGGAAGAATAAAGATAAATATAGTATCAGGTACTAATTCTTTTACTTTTAAGGCACCTTGAATTTCTATTTCTAGTATTACATCAATTCCTTGATCTAAATGTTCAAGTATTTTTGATTTAGGTGTTCCATAGTAGTTATCATTGTATTTGGCATATTCAAGGAAGTCATCTTCTTTTATTCTTTTTTCAAATTCATCTTTTGTTAAAAAGAAATAAGTTTTACCATCTTCATCTCCAGGGCGCATGTTTCTAGTTGTGGCTGAGATTGATACCCAAATATTTTTATTTATTTTTTTTAAATGGTCAATTATTGTTCCTTTACCAGATCCAGATGGGCCTGATATTACTATAAGATTACCTTTTTCTTTTGTCTTAATTATTTTGCTCATATATTCTCCTTTTTAGTATTATAGCATTAATAAATAACTTGTAGTTTAGTAATTTTATAATTATAATATTTCGTAAATAGGAGGTGTAATTTATGAATAAGATAGTTTTTATTCCTGTTGGTTTATTTTTTGATGACAATAGTGTTGATTATCGTAAAATACTTAATATAAAATATTTAGCTTATTATAGCGATGCTAATTTTATATTAGTTGATAATATCTTATATCATGAAAAAACACTAGATTTACAAAAGGCTTTTATTTCAATGAATATTAGTTCCACGATTATAAGTGGTGTTCAAAATGATGGGGATTCTTTGATTAGAAATTATCTATTATGTAATCCTGATATTAGTCGTTATATTATTTTGGATGATGGAAGTGGTAGTTATTATTCATCAGAGATTAAAGAACATATTATTAGAATATGTAATAATAAGGCTAAAATGATAGATAATGATGATATGGATAATATGTTAAATGGTTTAAATGCTGTTCGTCATGTAAGATAGAGTAACTTCGTTGACAAATAATATTAAATAACTTAAAATTATATAAGTAAGAAGGGCGATAAATATGTATGATGAAAAATTATTTTTAACACCTCAAGAGATTCTTAATAAAGAGTTTAAGATAGATGCTAAAGGTTATAGACCTCAGGAAGTTGATAAATTTCTTGATATGGTAATTAGAGATTATACAGAGTTCACGAATGTTATTAAGAAAGTTCAAAATGATAATCGTGCTTTAGCTGAAGATAATGAGAAATTGAAAGCTGAATGTCGTCGTTTGAAATCCATTATTGATGCTGCTCATGATGGTGGAGAAGGTTCTACTTATAATAATGTTGATTTATTAAAGAGAATTTCTAACCTTGAGAAAGCTGTATATGGTAAAGAGGATGAATAAAATTCTTAGATAAACGCGGTACATTAATGTGCTGAGGAAAGTCCATGCTCGCACTATCTGTGATGATAGTAGTGTTCATGCTAGGTCAATAAATAAACCTAGGTAATGTTAAAGTTAACGGCTGCGAGGTAACCTCAAATGGTTATATTAGCTATAAAAGTGCCAAAGAGACGAGTTCTTTTGGAAACGAAAGAAGTGGAACGTGGTAAACCCCATGAGCGAGAAATCCAAATTAGGTAGGAGAGTCTTTAGAAACGAATGATAAGGGACTAAAGGGTTAAGTAGTAATACTTAAGAGATAAATGTTTATCACCTAGAAATAGGTACAGAACATGGCTTATTAAGAATTTTTTTTATTTATTTTTTAAAAGGATGTGATATATCTTGGAGGATGTAGGTGCTAGTTTAAAAGCTACTAGAGAATCTTCTGGAGTATCTTTAGAGGAAGCAAGTAAGGATTTAAGTATCCCGGTTATTGAGCTTGAGCAAATAGAAGCTGGAGCGGTTGGTGCTTTCGAAGATATATATGTATTAAAAAGAGAATTAATTGAATATAGTCGTTACTTAGGTTTAGATGTAAATCAAGTTACAACAGAATTTAATGAATATATGTTTGATTTTACAAGTAAAATGTCGATGGATGATATAGCTAAAGCTATACAAGAAAAAGAAGAAGAAGAAAAAGAAAACGAAGTATTACGTGTCTCATCTCCTTATACTAAATGTTATCCAAAGGAAAAGACACTTCCTTATATACTTGCTGGTTTAGGCATTGTTATATTAGTTATATTAGCGGTAGTATGGAGTGTTTCACAAATTACTATAAGAAGTAATAAAACAAATGTAATTAGTTATTATGATGGAGGAAAATAGTTATGAATTTACCAAATAGAATTACAATGTGTAGGATAGTTTTATCAATAATATTATTAGTATTATTGGTGTTCCCATTTGATTTATGTGGTGTTGAATTTCCTGAGTATATTTGGTTTGGTACAATAACTGTAAGTTTAAAATATATTATTGGTGGAGTATTATTTTTGATTGCTAGTTTAAGTGATTCATTAGATGGATATATTGCTAGATCAAGAAATATGGTTACTGATTTTGGTAAAGTAATGGATGCAATTGCTGATAAGATGTTAGTTAATGGTGTCTTAATTGCTCTTGCATGTGATAACGTTATTAGTCCAGTTATACCTGTTATTATTGTAACTAGAGATATTGCTGTGGATTCAATAAAGATGGTAGCAGGTTCTAAAGGGCATGCCGTACCAGCATCTATATTAGGTAAGTTAAAAACTATATGTATGATGAGTGGTATAACTTTAACATTCTTCTATAATGTTCCATTTGAATTGTTAAATATAAATGTATCTTTAGGATTAATTTATATAGCTACGATATTATCAATTATAAGCGGTATTCAATATTATAACGTTAATAAAGAAGCTTTTAGTGAAAGATAGAATGAGTAATCATTCTTTTTTTTACAGATTTTTAAAATTTGCGTACAAATGTTTGATAAAAAGTGTTGACAATAAAATATCTTGTTTGATAGAATTATATATGTAAGGAAGATATTAGAGGATACATTATGAAAAAAGACAATAAAGATGTAGAAAAGAATGATGAAGCATTAGCTGAAGTAATGGCCCAGATTGAAAAACAATTTGGTAAAGGTTCTATTATGAAGCTTGGCGCTGATTCGAAAATTGAGGTTGAAACTGTACCATCTGGTTCTTTAAGTTTGGATATTGCTTTAGGTGCTGGTGGTTTTCCTAAGGGAAGAATTGTTGAAGTATTTGGACCTGAGTCTTCAGGTAAAACAACAATTGCTTTACAAGCTATTGCTGAAGTACAAAAAAAAGGTGGTAGAGCTGCATTTATTGATGCTGAACATGCTTTGGATCCTGTTTATGCTAAAGCTTTAGGAGTTAATATTGATGAGTTATTATTATCTCAACCTGATACAGGTGAACAAGCTCTTGAAATATGTGAAGCTTTAGTTAGAAGTGGTGCTATTCAAATAGTTGTAATTGATTCAGTAGCTGCTTTAGTTCCTCAAGCTGAGATCGAAGGAGAAATGGGAGATTCCCATGTTGGTTTACAAGCTAGGTTAATGTCTCAAGCTTTAAGAAAACTTGCTGGTATTATAAATAAGACAAATACAATTGCTATATTTATTAATCAATTAAGAGAAAAAGTTGGAGTTATGTTTGGTAATCCCGAGACTACTACTGGTGGAAGAGCTTTAAAATTCTATGCTTCCGTTAGACTAGATGTTAGACGTGGTGAACAAATTAAATTAGGTGATTCAGTTATTGGAAATCGTACTAATATAAAAGTTGTTAAAAATAAGATTGCTCCTCCATTTAAGACAGCCGCAGTTGATATGATGTATGGTGAAGGTGTTTCTCATGAAGGTGAGTTAGTAGATTTAGGTGCTGAGATTGATGTTTTAGATAAATCTGGTGCTTGGTATGCTTACAATGGTGAAAAAATTGGTCAAGGTAGAGAAAATACGAAGATTTATTTAAAGAATAATCCTGAAGTTGCTGCTGAGATTGAAGAAAAGATAAGAGAACATTTTAATATATAGGAAATTTATATTTCCTTTTTTTATGCCAAAAATTATCATATTGTAAAAGTTATGTTTATAAACTATAATTTAATTATAGATATTTACCCATATGTGGGTTTTCTATAAAGATGGAGGATTATATGTATAATATGGTACCAGAAATGAATCCTATTATATTTCTTCTAATCGGTCTTGTGTTAGGAATTGCTGGTACACTTGTAATAGTAATTATTACAGGTTTCGGTGCTGGTAAAAAAGCAGAAAAAACTATTAATGAAGCTAAGAAAGAAGCAGAGAAACTAAGAAGAGATTCTCTTGCTGATTTGAAAGAAGAAAGTTTTAAATTAAAACAAACTGTTGATAAAGAAATTAAAGAAAAGAAAAATGAGTTAGCTGATAGCGAGGATAGATTATTAAAAAGAGAAAAATCTTTAGATAATCGTGAAGAATTACTTCAAAATCGTGATGCTATGCTTGATCAAAAAAATGAAAATTTAACTGCTTTACAAAAACAAGTCCAAGAAAAAGATAATATGATGGACGATCTTCTAAAAAAGGAAATGGAGAAATTAGAAAGTATTGCTAAGTTCTCTAAGACTCAAG
This sequence comes from uncultured bacterium, assembly GCA_937863745.1. GTDB lineage: Bacteria > Bacillota_I > Bacilli_A > RF39 > UBA660 > UBA6985. The sequence continues at coordinate 5,872 of CALMHN010000143.1, forward strand.
CTCATGATTTAATCATGCAAAGAGTTGAAAGTGATATGGATGTTGAGATTGCTCAATATGTAAAAGATGAAATGGCTGAAGCTAAGCTTGAAGTTGATAATAAAGCTAAAGATATGTTAGTTTCATCTATGAATAAATATTCTAATGATGTAGTTAATGTTCAAACAACATCAACTATTGCTTTACCTAGTGATGATATGAAAGGTAGATTAATTGGTCGTGAGGGTAGAAATATTCGTACAATCGAAGCTGTTACTGGTGTTGATTTAATTATTGATGATACACCTGAAGCTATAACAATATCTTCATTTGATCCATTTAGAAGAGAAATTGCTAAATTAACTATTGAAACATTATTGAAGGATGGAAGAATTCATCCAACAAGAATTGAAGAGATTTATGATAAAACTTGTAAAGATATGAACCAAAGAGTTATGGAACTTGGTAAAGAAACTGTTTATGAGTTAGGTTTATCTAAATTTGATCCTGAGTTAGTTAATTATATTGGTAAATTAAATTTCCGTACTAGCTATGGTCAAAATGCATTACAACATTCTAAAGAAGTTGCTTATTTAGCTGGTATAATGGCTGGTGAGTTAGGAGAAAATGTTAATTTAGCTAAACGTGCTGGTTTATTACATGATATAGGTAAATCAATTGATTTTGAAACTGAAGGATCTCATGTAGAAATTGGTGTAAATTTAGCTAAAAAATATCATGAAGATGATGTAGTTATTAATTCAATTGCATCTCATCATGGCGATGAACCTCAGAAGAGTGTTATTGCTGTATTAGTACAAATTGCTGATTCATTGTCAGCTGCTAGACCTGGTGCTAGAAATGATTCAATGGAGAAGTACGTTGAAAGATTAGAGAAACTTGAAACTATTGGTAACTCATTTGCTGGTGTTGATAAATGCTATGCAATGCAAGCTGGTAGAGAAGTTAGAGTTATTGTTAAACCTGATGAAGTTGATGACCTTAAGAGTATTAAGATTGCTCATGATATGAAGAATAAAATTGAAGCTGAATTACAATATCCAGGTACAATTAAAATTACAGTTATAAGGGAAACAAGAGCCCAAGAAGAAGCTAAATAGCTTCTTTTTCTTTACACTTAAAAAAATTTATAGGCACCCAATTTAGATAATGGTGTTAAACTTATAAAGTGAGGTAAGAATTTATGAATAAAAGAATTAAAATGAGTATTATAGTTTTATCGTTACTATTAATAGTAATGAGTGTTGGTTATGCATCATATTCAATGGTCCTTTATATATCAGGTTCATCTGCTGTGCAAACTGCTAATTGGTCAGTTATATTTGATACTATCGGAAATGGTATAGTTGATACTAATTATACGATGGCAACTCCTAGTCAAAGTCCAGTTATCGATTCAAGTAAACATAATATCAACTTTGCTGTTGATTTAAAAGTTAGTCAAATGTATCAGTTTACAGTTGATGTGAAGAATGAGGGAACAATGGATGCTTCATTAGATAGTTTCTCAATTACAGTTGATGGTACAACTTATAATACCAATACTTGGAGTAATAATTATTTAAATTATGAAACAATTTGGTCTGATACTGGTGATTCATTTGGTAAGGGTGATATAATTCCTGCTGGTGTATCAAGAAATATTACAGTTACAGTTAAATATAGTCAACCAACAAACTCTGCTGATTTACCTTCTAGTGATGAAAATCATACATTTGGTTTAAATCTAAATTGGGTACAAAATAATTATTTAACTACAACAACTACTACTGGTGCTAAGAATTAAAAAATAAGCAATAGATTAACTATTGCTTTTTATTTCTTCATATTCTCTTGTTATAAATTCATCAGTCATGCCAGCAATGTAATCAATTACTTTTCTGACGTCGGTTGTATTATTTAAATAGTTTTCGGTCATATTATTTAAAAATATTTTATAAATATTACTATCTTTATTATTATCTTTAATTTGTTTTAGATAGTAGTTAAATACTTTGTTGAACATTTCTTTTATATATTCTTTTTCATTTTTGGTATTAGCTTTGTCATAAATATATTTATAATTAAACTTTTTTAAGTCTTTAATAGCTTGGTAGATGTTTTTTGACATGGTAATATATGGTTTTCCTATAGAACTTTTTATAATATCTTCTGTTATAGTTCCAACT
>CALMHN010000144.1 GCA_937863745.1 uncultured bacterium
ATTTTCATTCCCTTTTTGATACATATGTTTACTATCATACGGGATATTTTGATCCACATCCCAGGTTATTTTATGAATGTGTATTTTATAATAAAAAGATAATCTACATAAATAAGAATAATATACAAGACGGTGGGTATTATAGATATCATGATGCTATTAATAATAAATTAAAAAATGCCTGGCTTGATAATAATGATGAAATAGTTAAAACATTATCAAATTAATTACATCATAACAATCAATGAATAAATATAAACAAGGATTTGATATTAATGTCAATATTCATTAAATCAAATATTAATGCAGTTATACATGTCATACTGCCATTTATAAATGGCGGGCTATTTGATGCGTTTGAATATTATACAAGTATTTATGACTATAATAAAGAAGTTTATTTATTATTGATATTCAATCCAGCATTTGATTATTATACAAATAATATAAATATTGCTACTATACAATCAATGTTTGATGATAAATACATATTGTCTCCAGATATATTAGATAATATAATATTTCTTAAGAAACCAAGTCAACTTATTAGATATCAGTTTAATAAAGTTCTAATACTTGATAATCATACATTATATTATATTAAAGATGTGTTGAATGCTCAGGAATATCATGTTATAATAGACCCATTTATACCATCAAAAACAGATTATCAGAAATTAAATAACTCATCAAAATATCATTTATATTCTGAATTGTTGTTATATAAAGAGAAGATATAAAATGGATGCTGTTGTTCATTATTTTCTAAATGCAGATAATTTTATTAATGGATCTTTCTTTTATATATTAGATTATTATTTATATCTAACTAATGAATGTAAAAAAGATATTTATTTTATAGGAATATCTGAATATGATTATCGTCCATTTATGTTTGATGTAATATTCAAACGTTATAATGTTCCCATAATAACAAATAAATATATATGGATATCTTTAGCTGGATTAGAAAGAACAACTGATATATGTTTGGATCTAACAAAAGTTCTATATAAATTAGTGTCATTTAGAATAGCTACATGTTTATTAAACATTGAAACGCTACAATTCCTCAATGGTATAATGCCTGCTAAATTAGTATTGATTCAAGGTACTCATAATACTAATGATATAAACAATAAATTAGATTTATATCAAAAAAATTATGTATTATTTGAAGAGAATGATAAGTATACTAAGAAGTTGTATTTACAAAGGCTAAAATATAATAGTCATTCTTTAAATAATAATACTGGTTTTGTTAATCTTAAAGGATTAAGATACATTAATAGAGATGATTTTGAACAACACATTCAACCTTATTTATATAATTTAAATAAGCTATATGTATTAGGTGATAAAAATCTAAAATCCAATTATGATTATTTGTTTAAATATGATAAAATAGAGATGATTTATGATAATCCAGCAGACTTCTTTAGTTTATTTGATGTTTATATAGATATAACATTAAACACATTTGATTATAGTCCAAGAATGTTAATTGAAGCTGCTTGGTTCAATAAAAAGATAATATACATAGATAATGATAGAGAAGATGGAGCTAAAAAGAGATATAATGATATTATAAATAATAATATTGATAAATATATATTAAATCAAGATGATGATATAATTAAATTATTTTTAAAATAATTGAATAAAGGATGAGATTATGCTTGGCATATATGTGTATACTGCACCTTCTTCAGGTGGAACCACATTTGATTATATTGATTTGTTTTGTAATATATCACCTATTACAGATGTTGATTTTAAATTATTTGTAGATTCATATTATGCTTATGATTTTGTGTCCAGTTTAAAGAGATCATATAGTCCAGTTTTTGTAAATATAATATTAAAACATTTACATATTATCAAAGATCCTCTAGAAATTCAATCAATTCTACTTGAGGTTAATAATTTTGATACAGCATTTATTCATTTCTCAATATTACAAAGATATTTGAATAAGCAAATAATAGAAAAATATAATAAAATATATATACTGGCTTCATGGAGAATGATAAGAAAATTTTTATATGAGGACGATGTGTCTCCATCATATAGTCATAATAATATAAAAATATTAGCTTCACCTTTTTTTAAACAATTTTTAATACAAAATAATATACCTTTAACTAAATATCAAACATATTATTCTAAATTATCATTAGAAAGATTAAATAATATTAAAGTAGAATATGATGGTCTATTTTCTGATTATGAGAATTATACCAAATATAGACATATAAATAAAAATTTTAATATTCATAAATTTGATAAGTTATTATATTCTAGAAGAAGTGATAGTTTATATATTGAATTAAAAGCTAAAACAATATTTGAGTTTTTATACTTTAATAAACCAGTATATTATTCAGCAAAAAATAAAGTAATGGATGATGGTCTGACAGATTACTTGAAATTATTTGGCATTGATGATAATATATCTCAAGAACTGAATATATCTTCATCTGAAGTATATGATAAACTTGTTAAATTTAATGAAACAGATTTAAATAATATTTTAAATAATTAGAGGTGAATAACCATTAATATATATTTATTATATAATTGTGCAGATCCAACTTTACGTTGCAGTGATTTCTTATATATGGATTTAGCCAAAAATTATCCATCAAATGATTATATAGTTATTCCATCAGATTATTCTTATAAGACATTGTGTTCCTGGACTGGTTATGATGATATATATAAACAACATTATAACTTAGATTATATTTTTAAATATTATAAACCAGTTGATAAAACTATTAAAGACAGTATTATTTTTTCTAATGCCATTCCATATATGATAGCTAATGATATATCTATCATTAATGATATAATATTAGATGACGGTACGTTAGAACGTCTTTATTTTATCAATGATCATATTAAGTTAGAGCAATATCTAAATTATATAAAAGATAATTTAATAATTGTTGGAAATAAAAATTTCTTTCAGATTCTCAAAGATAAGTATAATATCAAGAGCATCATACAATCTGAATTTAAAATTGATTTTAGCAGACTTGATAATATTAAACCTACATTAAATTATAATTGTATGAGTGCAATGGAAAATGAAATATGTGTGCCTTATATAAATAATATTCTCAACTCTAATAAACTAAAGTGTGATATATTATATCTTACAGACAGATATTTTCAAATAGCTGATATGAAACAACTTAAGAATATAAAAATGTATGCAGATTTCAAAATGAATAAACGTATAAAATTCATTGAATCAAAATACTTACCATCTAATATAGAACAATGTTATGCTTATATATATTTTAGATATGATTCAGATTATAGTTTTATGGTAAGATCTGTATGGGAATTTTTCTATACAGGTAGATATATGTACTGGATAAGAAATAGCAACCATACAAATGATCTGGATGGATTTAATTATTATATTAACTATGTTACAAATAAATCAAGTAAAGAATACTCTAATATATTATTCACTATTGATAAACAATTAATTGAAGATAAAATGCAATTAGATCCCAATAATTATTTCTTAGGAGAATACTTGAAATGAAAGTATATAATATAGGTATATTATTGACCAGACAATGTAATCAGCATTGTTATTATTGTGATGTATATAAACCATACGAGAACAAACAAATAGAAGTAGATTTAGATTACGTACAATATGTAATATCCCTATATGGTGATATACCACTACATATAGAGATATCTGGTGGAGAGCCTGGACTTATTATTAATTTAGTAGATATTATTACAAGTTTATTATCTAAAAGAAATGTTATTAAAATGTCTTTATTAAGTAATGGCTTATGTAGAAAGAAATACAATATTCC